>CAIPBN010000768.1 GCA_903863315.1 uncultured Verrucomicrobiota bacterium
CAATGATGCGGGCGAGCACGTCGGCATCCACATGGTTGAAGAGCAGGCGGAAGAGGAAACGGTCGAGCTGCGCCTCGGGCAGCGGGTAGGTGCCTTCGAGTTCGATGGGGTTCTGGCTGGCGAGCACGAAGAAGGGCTGCGGCAATTTGCGTGTGACGCCGAGGAGCGTGACGCAGCTTTCCTGCATCGTTTCGAGGAGCGCGGACTGGGTCTTGGGCGAGGCGCGGTTGATTTCGTCGGCGAGGAGTATGTTCGTGAAGACCGGACCGGGCTGGAAGGTCATCTCGCGCTTGCCGCTGGCGGTGTCCTGCAAAATGTGGGTGCCGAGCACGTCGCCGGGCATGAGGTCGGGGGTGAACTGCACGCGCTTGAAATCGAGCTGGAGGATGCGGCCCAGTGTGCGGATGAGCGCGGTTTTGCCGAGGCCGGGCAGACCTTCGAGCAGGATGTGGCCACGGCTCAGAATGCCGATGAGCACCAGCCGGTGCACGTCGGCGCGCCCGAGCAGGATGCGGTCGAGCTGCTCCAGTGTGCGGGCGCAAAGTTCGGCGGCGGGTTTCAACTCCTCCGGCTTCAGGACGGTCGAGGTGGTCATCGGGACGAATTGAAGCGGCGTGCGGGCGAGTGTGACGAGCAAAAAGCGCTGGTGTCAGCCTGCCTGAACCCTTAGCGTTTAGCCCGTGTCCGATCCGCAGCATCCAGCATGAATGATTTGGAATTCAAGGTCCTGTTCGTTGATGACGACCTGAACATGCAGGAGACCGTGGTCAGTTGCCTGCTGGAAAGCAAAGTGCGGGTGGTCTCGGCCTTCGATGGAGCGACGGGCATCCAACTGGCGAAGGAGCAGAAGTTCGACCTCGTGCTGCTGGACCTCGGGCTGCCGGACATGGAGGGGTTTGCGGTGCTGCAGCAGCTCAAGGAGCACCCGGACATCCAGCCGGTGCCGGTGATGTTGCTCACGGGCCGCACCAGCTCGGGCGAGAAGGTGGAGGCGTTCCGGCGCGGGGCGGTGGATTATGTCACGAAGCCCTTTGACATCGCCGAGCTTCGCGCGCGGGTGAGCTCCACTTTGGCCGCCAGCCGGCTACAGCGGGAGCTGACGCGGGCCAACCGCGAGCTGGATGCCGCCCGGGCCGCCGCCGAGGCCGGCGCGCGGGCGAAGTCGGAGTTCCTGGCCAACATGAGCCACGAAATCCGCACGCCGATGAACGGGGTCATCGCCATGACCGGTCTGTTGCTGCAGACGCAGCTCACCCCCGACCAGCGGGAGTTTACCGAGACCATCCGCAATTCGGGGAACGCGCTGCTGGCGATCATCAACGACATCCTCGACTTCTCCAAAATCGAGTCAGGCAAGCTCACCCTGGAAAACCAGCCCTTCAACCTCCGCGAATGCGTGGAGGACTCGCTGGACCTGCTGGCGGCCAACGCGGCCCAGAAAGGCCTGGAGCTGGTCAGCCACATGGAGGACGACGTGCCCGAGACCGTCATCGGGGACGTGACGCGCGCCCGCCAGATTCTGGTCAACTTGGTCGGCAACGCCGTCAAGTTCACGCACAAGGGCGAGGTGGTGGTGCAGGTGATGCACGCGCATGAGGATCAGGAATCCACGAAGGGCGCAGCGGGTGACATGGCGGAGCGCGCGGCCCTGGGCCTGCCGGTGAAGCTGCACTTCACCGTGCGCGACACGGGTATCGGGATTGCGGAGGACAAGCTGGAGCACCTCTTCAAGTCCTTCAGCCAGGTGGACACTTCCACGACGCGGCATTACGGCGGCACGGGGCTTGGTCTGGCCATCAGCAAGAACTTGGCGGAGCTGATGGGGGGCAACATGTGGGTGACCAGCTCGGCAGGCGAGGGGTCCACTTTCCATTTCACCATCGAGGTCCAGCCAGCTCCTCCCCGGCCGGCCGAGTCTCCTGCGAGTCTGCAAGGGCTGACGGTGCTGCTGGTGGACAACCACACGACGCTACGCCACGCGCTGGCCCGCCAGTGCGCCCGCTGGGGGCTGCGGGTCAAGGAAGCGGCCACGGGCACCGAGGCGTTGGAATGGATCCGCGGCGGCGGGCGTTTCGGCCTTGGCGTGCTGGACCGCCACATGCCCGAGATGGACGGGGTGACGCTCGCCAAGGAGCTTCGGCGTATGCCGGGTTTTGAGCGAACTCCGCTGGTGCTGCTGGCCTCCCTGGCTGACCGCAAGGACGACGTTGAGCTCGCGGGGGTGAATTTCGCCGCCTGTCTCTCCAAGCCGGTCAAGCACACCCAGTTGCTGGATGCCCTGGTCCGGTCGGTGTCGGGCACCCAGGTGCAGGCCAAGCCCGCCGCCAAGCGGGACGAGGGTCTCATGTCGGACCAGTATCCGATGCGCTTCCTCCTGGCCGAGGACAATGCCGTCAACCAGAAGGTCGCCTTGCGCCTGCTGCAGCAGTTGGGTTACCTCGCCGATGTGGCCCAGAACGGCATGGAAGCCGTGTCCGCCGTCGCGGC
>CAIPBN010000769.1 GCA_903863315.1 uncultured Verrucomicrobiota bacterium
GATCTACCCCTTCTCGGTTGGCCTCCTTCTCTGCTTCGGATGTGAAGTAGCCAGTCGTGATGAAGATACCTTTGTCGGCGCGACCCAGCATGGCGTTGCGGAACTCGCCGACCTCAGCTCGACCGACAGACCCCTTGTAGCGCTTGCATTGGAACAGGACTTTGAGAACTACGAATGCGTTCAGCCGGAGCACCCCAATGCCATCAATGCCCTGATCGTGACTGCGACCAGTCACGACAAGCTTCTCGAAGCCGTATTCGTGCAGGAGTCGCTTGCAGAGTCGTTCGAACCCAGACGACGGGAGGCTTTGAAGAACGGCCAGCAACGCCTCTTCCTCGACCTCTTCTGGAACTTTTTCCTCGTCCGTAGTTTCTTTCGCTGAAGTTTGAGTTCCCAACTTTTGCTGCCGGTTCTTGGCGTGGATGGCAACCCACTTGAGAAACAAATCACGCGCCGATTCCTGCGTCAGGTGCGTTTGATTTCCTCTTGCCGTGAGTGTCCAGACGCCGCGCTTCGCGGTGTCGAGAAGCCCTTCCCATACTAGATACTGTCGTGCCCACTGGACCTGATTGTGAAAGCGTTCGCCACCCGCGCTGGTCCGGGCTTCTCGCTGGGTCTCTGGCAGCTTGAATTGTTCGGCAATCCAATCCGAACACTCGCGCGGCTTCGCGGAACCCCCTAGCGCACGTAGCGCGTCGAGCAGCGGTCCCATCCATCGCACGAACTCTGCCTGTCGTGATTGTTGAGATGCCATAGTTTTTGTTCTGTTCTCTGCATCACTTCCGGCACGTCCCCTTCTCCGGGTCCACGCCTTCGAGCCAGAGGCGGGCTTTTTCGTAGCTCTTGCGCTGGAGGTAGTGGCGCAGGTCGTGGTTGCCGCCGGACGGGAGCTGCGCGGCGAACGCGTCCAACCGCGCGAAGATCGGCAGCAGCGGAGGCGGCGGGTTCTCGGTGCGGCAGCGGGCCACGGCGGATTCGAGGTCGCGCAAGGCGGCGAGGATTTGTTGCTCCATCTCGGTCATGGAAAAGGGATAGCGCGTCCTGGCGCAGACTCAAGCTCGCGGTGCATCGCACGCTTCTTGGACTGCGGCGGCAAGCGGAGCGCGACGCCGCTTTGGTATCCTGCGGAGCGGAAAAGCACACACGCCGCCACCGCTCCGCGGGAAGGAAAAGCGCCGTCGTCGCTGCGCTCTGCCGGCGCAGTCCATGACGCCAACGAACTCCCAGCCTTGGAAACCGCGTCGCCCACGCCATACTCCGCCCGTGCGAACGATAACCAGCAAGTCCCCCGTCTTCCTCGGCATCGAGGGCGGCGGCACGCGCACGGTGGCGTTGCTGGCGGATGCCGATGGACACCTGCTACAGCGATTCGAGGCCGGCCCGGCGAATTTCAAGCTGCTGACCGAGACACAATTCCTCCGCCGGCTGCGCGAGGTGAAAGCAGCGCTCAAAGAGTTTCCCCAGCCCGCGGCAATCGCCATCGGACTCGCCGGCGCACGGGGCGAACCGGAATGGCAACGCATCCGCGCCGCAGCCGCGAAGGTCTGGC
>CAIPBN010000770.1 GCA_903863315.1 uncultured Verrucomicrobiota bacterium
AATGGTTCGTGGATCTGCATGGCGAAGGATCCGAAGGGGCGTCTGCTGCTTGGTGCTCAAAGCGGACAACCGATCACACGCGTGACGCTCAAGGACGGCAAGAGCGTGAAAGAGGAAATCCTGCGCATCCCGGTGAGCGAGACGATGGGGATGTTGTTTGTGGGCGACGTGCTTTACCTCAGCGGGAAAGGCAGCCGGGGCTTCGCGCTGTATCGCTGCAAGGACACGAAGGGCGACGACAGCTACGATGACGTGGAGTTTCTCCGTGAGTGGCAGGGCGGCGGGGGTGAGCACGGCTCGCACGGCCTCGTGCTCGGGCCGGACCGGATGCTCTATGCGGTGTGTGGGAATTTCACCGCCGTGCCCAAGGACCTCGTGCCCAGTTCGCCCCATCGCAACTACGGCGACGACCTGGCGCTCAAGCGCATCGAGGACGGCAACGGGTTCGGCGCGGGCACCAAACCGCCGGGCGGCTACGTGGCCCGCATGGATTTGGACGGCAAGAACGCGGAGTTGTTTTCGGCGGGCCAGCGCAACGCTTACGACATTGCCTTCAACGCGGACGGCGAATTGTTCAGCTTCGACAGTGACATGGAATGGGACTGGGGCAGCCCTTGGTATCGCCCGGTCCGGGTCATTCATTCGGTGCGCGGCGGCGACCACGGCTTCCGCGAAGGCAGCGCGAAGTGGCCGGAGTATTACGCCGATGGTCTGCCGGCCACGGTGAACATCGGCATCGGCTGCCCGACGGGCGTGGGCTTCGGCACGGGGGCGAAGTTCCCCGCGAAATACCAGAAGGCTTTCTACATCTGCGACTGGACTTACGGCCGTTTGATAGCCGTCCACCTGACGCCGAGTGGCGCGAGCTACACGGGGACGTGGGAGAATTTCGTCGCGCCCAAGTCGCTCAAAGGCAAGGGCGGGCGGACGCCGCTCAATCTCACCGATGCCGTGATTGGCGAGGATGGGTCGCTATACTTCACCGTCGGCGGTCGCGGGACGCAGGCGGACCTTTTCCGCGTGACCTACACGGGGACCGAGGCCGCCGCGCCGCTCACGGTCAGTCAGTTGCGCGACCCGGACGGCAGCGAGGCGCGGGCGCTGCGGCGCAAGCTGGAGGCGTTCAATGTCCAGCCCGAGGCCGCCGCCGTCGCGTTTGCGTGGCCGCACTTGAACAGCCCCGACCGGTTCATTCGCTACGCCGCCCGCATGGCCATTGAGCGCAACCCGGTCGCCGAGTGGCAGGCCCGGGCGTTGGCGGAGCGGCAGCCGGACGCGGGGTTCACCGCGCTGCTCGCGCTGGCGCGGCTCGGTGCCGCCGACACGCAGCCGGCCCTCCTCAAGGCGCTCGCGGCCTTTCCGTTTGCGAAGCTCACGGAGGAACAGGTGCTCACCAAACTGCGCGTCATCGAGGTCTCCATCGCGCGGCAGGGCGTGCCGACGGGCGAGAGTGCCAGCCAGGTCATCGCGGAGTTGGACGCGCTGTATCCCGCGAAGACGGAGTATGCGAACCGCGAGCTATCCCAGGTCTTGCTCGCGCTCAACGCCCCGAAGGCCGTCGCCAAGACGGTCGCGTTGCTCAAGACCGCGCCGACTCAGGAGGAACAGGTCACCTACGCGATTGCCTTGCGCAGCGTTCAGGCCGGATGGACCGATGAGCTGCGCCGGGACTATCTGTCGTGGTGGAATGCGGGCCGTTCCACCCAGCATCCCGCGCACGTCGTGCAGTGGTTCAAGGACGCGGGCATCAACTTCAACAACGGCTCCAGCTTTCAAAACCTGCTCAAGAACGCGCTCAAGGAAGCCAAGGCCACGATGACGCCCGCCGAACTCGCCGCGCTCGGCGACCTCACCCAGCTCAAGCCCGCCACCCAGGCTCCGACCGAGGCGCGCAAGTTCGTCAAGGAGTGGAAGACGGCGGACCTTCAGCCCTTGCTGAACCGGGTCGGCAAGGGGCGGGATTTCGCGCGCGGCAAAGCGACCTTCGCGGCCGTGCAATGCGTGCTCTGCCATCGTTACGGCGACCAAGGCGGCGCGGCGGGACCGGACCTGACCACCGTCGCCACGCGGTTCAAGCGGCAGGACATTCTGGAGTCCATGACGGAGCCTTCCAAGGTTCTCTCCGAGCAATACATGAACACTTCTTTCACGCTGATCGATGGCAATGTCGTCGCCGGCCGCATCGCCCAGGAGACGGGCGACAAGGTCGTGGTGATGACCAACCCGTTCGACACCACCACCACGACCACGGTCAGCAAAGCCGCTATCAAGTCCCGCGCGCTGTCGAAGCTCTCCATCATGCCCGAGGGGTTGCTGAACACTTGCACGGCGGAGGAGATTCTGGACCTGCTGGCGTTCATCGAGTCCATGGGCGACCCGAAGCATCCGAACTTCGGGAAGTAGGATGCGCGTGCATCCAGGTGACACGGCGAGGATGGCTCGGCATTTCAATGTCGAGAGCCGCGCGTGGGAGGAGCCATGCCGAACTCGACATTGGAATGGGTTGGCTTGGGACGAAGTGGTTTTCCGGTATCCAACCGGCGGACCCAGCTAGGCGTGAGGCGAGCGGGGTGAGAAGTTGGGGTGGATGAAACGAAAATCTTCCCGGCTGGCCGAAGTCCAAGTGGACGGTTCTACGCGTTTGTTGCCTG
>CAIPBN010000771.1 GCA_903863315.1 uncultured Verrucomicrobiota bacterium
GGCAGTTGCTGGCTTTCGGGCGAGGCATCGAAGGCGAACGCGTGGTGGTCCAGCCCCGCCACATGATCCGGGAAATGTCCAAGATGGCCCGCGAGACCTTCCCCAAGAACATCAACATCCTTTCCGAGGTCGCGGACAACTTGTGGCCCATCCGCGGTGACCCGACCCATCTGCATCAAATCCTGCTCAACCTCTGCATCAATGCGCGGGATGCGATGCCCAGTGGGGGCACCCTGCGGATCACCGCCGAAAACCAGTCCATCGACGAACATTACGCGGCCCAGAACGTGGAGACCAAGCCGGGGCCCTACATTCTTTTGAAAGTTGCGGACACAGGCCATGGCATTCCCCGCGACATCATGGACAAGATCTTTGATCCGTTCTTTACGACCAAGGAGGTCGGCAAAGGCACCGGACTAGGTCTGGCCACGGTCATGGGAATTATTAAAAGCCATGGCGGGGTGATCTCCGTGTCCAGCGAGATTGGCAAGGGGACCAGCTTCAACATCCTGCTGCCGGCCCTGCCCGGGGCCGCGGCACCAGAAGAGGATGGTCCGCGCCAAATACTTCCCAAGGGAGAAGGCGAAACGGTGCTGGTGGTGGACGACGAGCCCGGCATTCTGGCTGCCACAGTCCAATTATTGCGCACCCAAAACTATCAAGTGCTGGTGGCATCCGACGGGGCGGAAGCCCTTGCTGTGTTCTCCAAAAACCGCGACCGAGTGCAGGTCATCCTCACGGATGTGATGATGCCGGAAATGGACGGGCTGTCATTGGCCCGGGTCGTTCGCAAAATCTCTCCCAACCTGACCATCATCGCCTCCAGCGGATTGGAGCGTGATGCCAGGTTTGAGGAATTACGGGCGCTGGGCGTCAACACGTTCCTGACCAAGCCCTACAGCGCCGAAAAGCTCCTGAAAATCCTCCGGCAAGTGCTTGCCAAACAGCCTGCCCCGGCAAAGTAATACCATCCATGCCCGAAACCAGTCCCGCCCCCCGGAACCTCACCGCCTTAAAGGGTGCCATCAAGGCCCGCCAAGGCCACCGCTGGCACCTGCTTTACTACGTCCTGGCCGCCTTCAACATTCTCACGGTGGGCCTGACCCTGCGGCTCAACCACCAGATGCAGGACGCGTTTGCCGGGAGCGTCGAGGTCAGCCATGCCTGGGATCGGCGGTTGCGCGACTACTCCGATCTGGTTTCGCTGGCGCAGGTCGTTCAGGCCCGCTGCAACGACGCGTTCACCGCCCGCGAGCTCGCGGGCCAGCGCCGCGAGGTGCAGCAAGCCCATCAGAGCTTCAAGGCCAAGGTTCGTGCGAAACGTGGCGAAGCCATCGTGACCGTGGAGGGGAATGAAAGCCGCAAACTGCTTGAAGAATTTGACAAGCTCAGTGTCGCCGTGGAAGGCATGGTGGGGACGGCGGAGGATTTCTTCGACCGCTTCGCCACCGACACTCCGGAGCAATCCGCCCGCCGTCTGATCAATGTGAACCGGGATTTTGCCCGTATCATGAATGTGTCAACCGATCTCCGCCTGCGTGTAAGTGGCATCCAGACGCGCATCTTCGACGCGCAAATGGAAACCATCGCCCGACTGCGGCGGATGGAGATCGTGGTGGCTGTCCTGGTAGTCATCATGGTCGGTGGCGCGTTCGTTTATGGCGACCGCATCACCCGGCAGATGAATTCGGATGCCGAGGCGCTCGACCGGGCTCAGCACGAGCTGGTGGACACAGCCCGGCGTGCGGGCATGGCGGAAATCGCCACCGGCGTGCTCCACAACGTCGGCAATGTCCTCAACAGCGTGAATGTCTCGGCCACGCTGGTCGCGGAAAGCATTCGCAAATCCAAGATCGCAAACGTCGAGCGCGTGGCGCAGTTGCTCACCGAGCACGAAGCGGGTTTGGGAGCCTTCCTCACCACTGATCCGAAAGGCAAACAGGTGCCCGGCTTCCTGCGGACCCTGTCCACCCACCTGCAGGAGGAGCAGTCGCGGGTGCTTCAGGAACTGGCCTCGCTCAACCAGAGCATCGAGCACGTCAAGGCCATCATCGCCATGCAGCAGAGCTACGGGAAGGTCACTGGCGTGCACGAGACGCTCCCCTTGCTCGATGTGGTGGAGGACGCTCTGCGGCTCAACACCATTTCCTTCACCCGGCACGAGATCAAGGTTCGGCGCGAGTTTACCGCCAATCCCACGGTGACCGTGGAGCGTCAC
>CAIPBN010000772.1 GCA_903863315.1 uncultured Verrucomicrobiota bacterium
CAAGCCGGAATGCCGCTGTCCTCGTGTGATCAAGTTGAAAGCCGTGGCCGACAGGGGCTCGGTGGACGCTCCTGCTTCTGTTGCGGGTATAGGTGTTTACGGTCTGCTTGTTGCCAGGAGGGAGATGTTGAAAGTATGGATTGACCGTGCAACCGCACCTGAAAGGAACACGATAATCTCGGTGTTCACTACGATGATGAGCTTTCCTTCCTGTCTTGATTCGGCCAGCTCAAATCATCGCTCTTGTGGGATGAGGGATGCGCGGTGTCGGTCTTCTTGTTAAGCCGCTTAAAACTCAATAAAATGGGCTTTATTCGGCGATTTGCGTTATGGGGTAGTTGTATGGATTCCGCTTACACTAGCGGTAAAAACTCAGGCAAAATCCTGAGGAGAAATCCATTGACGGAAGGGTGAATTTCTGCGACAACTCACCTGCACACGAAAAAGAAAAGGCACCAAGAATGAAAACCAAATCAATCCTCGCTGCGGCGCTGCTCATTGCAGCCTCCGCTGCATCTGCGTCCGCGCAGACCGTTTATTCGGTCAATGCGGTGGGTTTCGTGAACGTTGTTTTCCCGCCGGGTTTTACTTTGGCGTCTAACCCGCTCGAAGGTGCGACCAACACTGTTGCGGTCCTCTTCTCTAGCGTTCCGAATGGCACGTCAGTGTTTAAATTCGATAGTGCTCTCGGGCAATACACTGGAACGACATTTCTGTTCGGAAACTGGGGTAATCCCTCATTCAGCTTGGTTCCAGGTGAGGGTTTCTTTTTCAAGAACCCTGGTTCCACGACAATTACCAACACATTCGTAGGAAATGTGAAGCAGGGAGCTTTGACTACTTCCCTTTCTTCAGGCTTTACGCTGGTTGGCTCTCAAGTCCCTCAAGCAGGGCTTGTTTCCACGGATCTGGGTTTGCCTATTGCTAATGCCGAGTCCGTTTTTAAGTTTGATGCGGCGACTCAACAATATACAGGGGCAACGTTCCTCTTCGGCAATTGGGGTGGTGCTGGTGAGCCTTCAGTGGGCGTGGGAGAGGGCTTCTTTGTAAAAAAGAATGCCGCTGCGTCATGGAATCGCACCTTTAGCGTGAATCAATAACCTTTAGTTTGTAATTCGGTCGAAATCCTACTGCTATGAATAAAAACCTGAAATCCGCAATAGCGATTGCTTCTGTCATCTTCGCAGTTGCAAGTGCGAAAGCCAACATTACACAGAACGCTGTAACGTTCAACCTCAACAATGCGAACCTTGGCCAAGTCTTTTTTGACACCGTTGGCACCGGGGCGGTTGCTGATAACACTGTGAGTGCTCAGTTCTTTTTTGGGAACTCCAATTCGAGGGCTGCGCTAACGGAGTCGAGTCAGGTCTTTACTTTTGTCAATGGAAACCAAGGATTCCTCAATGGTGCGCCTTTTACCGTTACATCTTCTGTTGTAATTGGTGGCACCGCTGGATTTTATCAAATGCGTGCTTGGGTCGGCGGTTCGTCGTATGACACTGCGACTGGAAAGCGCGGTGAATCTGCAATCACTGGCATCACCTTCGCTGGTTTGACTGCGGGATCGACTAGTCTTCCACCTACTGATCTCAACTTGCACGGTGCGTTTGCCATCACTACTGTTGCTGTCCCCGAGCCTGCAACCATCGCTCTAGGTCTTTTTGGTGCCGCTGGGCTACTTGTTCGTCGACGTAAGTAGGCCTTAGTTGATTGTCTCAAAAGCCGCCCAGTAATGGGCGGCTTTTTTGTTCTCCGCAATTGACATCGTAGAACACGTCGCTAGGATTGGGATTGTTCTGGTTGGCCTGTTCGTCTATCGGCTAGGACACGGCCCTCTCAAGGCTGAAAGATGGGTTCGATTCCCATACGGGCTACCATTTACTCCTCGCCACACCTTCTTCGTTGACCGTCAAATTAGCCGTGTCCAAAGGTAATCCTGACGTGGCCTTCTCTAAATCTGATTGGAGTTGTTTGCCGAGGTTTCCAACAGGACAGATGTGCGGAGTAGAGCGAGTCAGCTTAGACAGTGCTCGTGTGTTCCTCGCGCACTCGTGGCACTGGATCTGGATTCCGCTGACCTCGTAGGGATTGCCGTGGTATGTCCCCGTCGCTACTCTCGGCCACGTGGTGCGACTGGTTCTCTTCGACATTGATGGCACGCTGGTGCATACCGGCGGGGCGGGGGTGCGCGCGTTTGCGCGGGCATTTGAAACTGAATTTGGGTTGCGCCACGGCACGGAGCGGATGCGTTTCGCGGGCCGCACCGATTCGGGGCTGGTGCGCGAGTTCCTCACTTCGCATGGTGTCGAGGCCACGCCGGAGAACTTCCGCCGGTTCTTCGACTGCTACGTGTTCTGGCTCGACCATCACCTCCATGAACTCGCCGGCAGCGCGTGTCCCGGAGTGGGCGACTGGCTTGCGGAACTCGCGGCGCTGCCCGAGCCGCCGCTGCTGGGCCTGCTCACGGGCAACATCCGCCTCGGCGCGCAAATCAAGCTGCGTCACTACGGCCTGTGGGATCCATTCGTCACCGGCGGCTATGGTGACGACCATGAGGATCGCAATGAAATCGCCCGTATCGCCAGGGCACGTGGCAACCGGCGATTCGGTCGTGAACTGCACGGCGAGGAAATTATCGTCATCGGCGACACGCCGCTGGACATTGCCTGCGGACGGTCGATTGGTGCGCGTTGCCTCGCCGTGGCAACCGGCGGTGCGAAGCTTGAAGAACTGCAAGCGCATCAGGCTGATTGGGCCGTCCCTGACCTCACGCATCTTACGCCTACCGAAGCCTGCCGTTGACGGCTAGAGCAACTCCGTTCGCCCCAGCGCGAGGAAGTGCAACCATGTCCGCGTGACCTTCTTTTCGTAAATCCGCTCCAGCGCCTCCGCGTAGAGCGAGAGCTGCGGCCCGTATTCCCGCACCTTCACCGGCAACTCAACCTCGTCAAAGTGGTCGGTCTTGTAGTCTAGCAGCCAAATCTCGCACTCGCCGAAGACCACGAGGTCCGCCACCCCCTGCACGATGACGAACTCATACTCCGTAGGAGACGATGTGAGTAGTCTCTGACTTCCCGCTCCGCGCTCTGTGCTCTGCGTTCTGTGTTCAGATGGAACCTCCTCACGTCGGCTGCTACCAGTCTCGGCTCGCATTAGCCCCATTGCCTCCAGCTCCACCATCGTGAAGCGCGCGGTGAACGGCACTTCCCGCTGCACTTGGCTTGCGTGCGCGCGCACCTGCTGGCCGACGGGCGACTCCCAGAAGCACAGCAGTGCCGCGAAGTCCAACGACTCCGCGTCGCGCTCGGTCAGGAAGCCTGCGGCCACCAGCCGCGCGGCCTCATTCCGCAAGTCCAACGCCGTCGCGGTGCGTGCGAGGTCCACGCATTGCAGAAAAGTGTGGTGTGCCACGCCAAGTTGCGCGGCAGACAGTTCGCCGCGCTTGCGCCGCGTGTCTGTGCTTCGTGGACGGAACCATTGCGTCGCCGCCTCGTCCGCCTCTGCCGCGCGTCGTCGTAGGACGGTGACAGAAGTCTTCGCCGGCTCGTGCGTCGCCGCTCCGTGCGCGTAAGGCTGGGTTAACTTCTCACGCAGGCTTGTGACCGCCGCATCATCTCCCGCTGCTACATTGGGCGAGTGAACACCCGAATCGCTGGCGCTCTCAGTTCGGTCTGATGAGACTGCCTGAGCCAGTCGCCCATCATCCGCCGTGTAGAAGTCCCAACTCAACAAATCGTTCTCGCCCGATGTGTCATTCCGCCAGTCCTCTTCGCGCGTCCACGGCGGCAGCCATAGTCGCAACCAGTTCAGTGGACACCGCGCCTTGAGCAGCGCGAGGTCATTCAACTCCGTCGCCGGTCCGCGCCACTTCGTCGCCACTTCCTTGCCCGCATCCGTGCCGACGAGCAGCAGCGTGTCGCGCGCGCGGGTGAGTGCCACGTAGAGCAGGCGCAATTCCTCGCCGAGCAGTTCGCGCCGGCTGCGCCGTCGCGCCAGCCAGTGCGGCAGGCTTGCGTAGCGCCGCTCGCGGCCCGGCGGCGACACCATCGGGCACAGGCCGAACTCCTCGTCGAGCAGGATGTCCCCGCGTAGGTCGCGCTCGTTGAACAGCGTGCCCAAGCCCGCCACCACGACGACCGGAAACTCCAGGCCCTTGCTCTGGTGGATGCTCATCAGCCGCACTGCGTTGTCCGTCGGCGCGGGCGCGGGGTCGTGATCCAGTTCCGCCTCTTCCTGTGCAGCGATGAACTGGAGGAAGCGATGCAAGCCCTGCCGCTGATACGGGTCGAACTGCCGCGCGAGGTCGAGCAGGCGGCGGACATTCGCGACGCGCTCGGCTCCACGCGGCTCGGCCAGCACGCGTTCAAGGCAGTCGGTCAGCGAACCGAGGCGGAGCCGGTTGCGCCACGCGGCGAAGCGGGTGAGGAGGGCGCAAGCCTTGGCAAATGCGGAGTGCGGGGTGCGGAATGCGGGATTGTCAGCCTGCGGCTCACCTGCGGCGCAGAACTTCGTCAGCGCGTCCCAGAAGAGCCGCTCTTCATTGTGCGCGCGG
>CAIPBN010000773.1 GCA_903863315.1 uncultured Verrucomicrobiota bacterium
CGGCTTCGACGGCTTGGCGGGCAGTGGTGATTTGGTCCTCGGCGGTGCGAAGGTGATTCGTGAGCACCCACGGCTGGAGCGCGGGGTTGTGCGCGGGCGAAGGGAGTTTCACCGGCTGGATGGCGAGCGGCTTGAAGGCGAGCGCGGCGGGGATGGCGGCGCGGATAACTTGGTTGGTGTCGGGCTTTTTCTCGTCGCCTTTTACGTGGATGTAGGTTGGGCGTTCGAGGTGGAGGTCGTAGGCGCGCGGAAGGCCGTCCTTTTCTAGGTCGGTCGTGCCGGGTAGTTCGTCGAGGCGCGCGTGATACGGCTCAAAGATCGCGCGCATCGCGTAGTAATCGGTCGTGGTGAGCGGGTCGTATTTGTGGTCGTGGCACTTCACGCAGTTCATTGTGAGGCCGAGGAACGCCTTGCTCGTGTGCTCCACCACGTCGTCCATCCAGGTGGTGCGGTTGAAGAGGTAATAGTTGCGCGCGAGGAAGCCGGTGGCGCGTAGCGTGGCGGGGTCCGTGGGCGCGAGTTCGTCGCCGGCGAGTTGCTCGACAATCATGCGGTCGTAGCCCTTGTCAGCATTGAGCGATTCCACAATCCAGTCGCGCCAGTGCCAGATGTGCTTTTGGCTGTAGCGAAGCTGCGCGCCGAGCCCCCACCAATCGCTGTAGCGCCAGATGTCCATGAAGTGCCGGCCCCAGCGCTCGCCGTAGTGTGGGCTGGCTAGCAGGCGCTCAACGACGCGCTCGTGCGCCTGCGGCGACTTGTCGGCCTCGAAGGCACGCAACTCTTCGAGCGTGGGCGGCAGGCCGATGAGGTCGAGCGTGACGCGTCGGAGCCAGATGGATTTCTCGGCGGGCGGCTGGGCCGTGAGTCCCTGCTTGCGGCGCTGAACTTCGAGGAAAGCATCAACGGGATTGCCGACTGCCGGTTGCCGACTGCCGATTTGGGGGACGGCCACCTTCACCGGGGCCTTGAACGCCCAATGCTCGCGCGGATCGCTTTCCGGCTGCTCGTCCTTGGGGGCGATGGCACCGGCGGCAATCCAGTCGCGGAGCGCGGCAATCTGCGGTTCGTGAAGCGCTTCCCCTTCGGGCGGCATCCGCTCGTCCAGGCTGGGGGCGGAAACTTTCTTGAGCAGCAGGCTTTCGGCGGGCTTGCCGGGGACGATGGCGGGGCCGTGCTTGCCGCCCTGGCGGATGAACTCCGCCGTGTCCAGCCGCAGCTTCGCCTCCTGCTTGAGCGCGCCGTGGCAAGAGTAACAGCGCGCCACAAGGACAGGCTTCACTTCCTTGAGATAATCCACGGGCGCAGCGGCCTCGGCGGAGAAGCCGAGGCCGACGAGCACAATCAGAGTGATGCGGAACACGGAGATTCGGACGCGCTTCGGCCGGGCTTTATTGTGCGAACCCGGGTGGTTTACTTACGCGCCACCGACTTGGTTTGCCCCAACTTCGCGGCTTCATAGAAGGCGTAAATCGCGTCCAGCACGCGCAGCCCTTCGCGGCCAGTGACCGGCGGGTCTTGCAGGCCGGCAGCAGCGCGGACGCAGGCGTGGACCCACGGCGTGTAGCCAGTCGGCTCGTTAGGCGGCGTGAAGTTCTGCACGCCGCTGACCTTCGGCTCGGCGGTGGAATACCATTTCAGCATGATTTCGTTCTGCTGGCGCACCTCCAGCCAGCCTTTCTCGCCCCACAACTTCAAATGCTGGTGATAACCGCGGTCGAGGTAGTAGCCGCTGGTCATGGTGCCGAACATCCCGTTGCTGAACCGCAGCGCGGCGGCATTGGAGTCCTCCACGTCCATCGGCTGCCCGCCGACATTGCCGGAGAAGCCCGCGACCGCCTCAATCCCGGTGCCGGTGACGAACATCGCCAAATCCAGCCAGTGAATGCCCAGCCAGATGAGATGCCCGCCGCCTGCCCGCGCCTTCTGGGCAAACCACGTCTTGCGGTAGCTCTCGCTCTTGAGCCGGGTCTGGTCCGCGATCAGATGCAGCTCCGCGCCATACAGCTTGCCGAGCCGCCCCTCGCTCACCAGCCGCCGCGCCTCGCGCACCTCGGGTCGGAGGCGGTTGGCCAGCGCGAGCATCAGATGCAGATGTTTGCCCTCGGCCTTGCGCACCAGCGGCTCGAAGTCCGCCGCGCGCACGCACGCGGGTTTCTCGGCCAGCACATGGCAGCCGTGCTCCAGCGCGGCGTCAATCGCCGGTGGTGCGAGCACGGCCTCCATCGTGACGAGCGCCATCTTCGGCTTCGCCTCGCGCAGCACAGCGGCAACATCCTTCCCAGTGGCCTTCAACTTCGGTCCGAGCACCTTCTGCGCGGCAGCGAAGGTGGCTCCGCTCGGGTCGGCGATGGAGACTTCGCCCACTTCACTGCTGGCCGCGAGGCCGGCGAGATAGGCGTCGAGGTGCGGTCCGGCGGCGTGGGTGAGGATGGCGACTGGGATGGGCATAAAGGTCCTGCTTTCTCACCGCTGGTGTTTGCTCCGCGTCTGCTGGAGCAGCCACTTGTAAAGCGCGTCCGTGCCGTAGGCTTCGTCCCAGCAATTGTGGCCCACGCCGGGATACTCGGTGTATTTGGCCTCGACACCGGCTTTGGTGAGGACGGCCTGCATTTCGCGGTTGGCTTTGACGATGCCTTCACGGTCCTTGTCGCCGCAGAAGTTCCAAACGGGCAGACGGGCGGCGATGAATTTCTCCGCGCCAGCCAGATTCGGCCCCGCGCACATGGGCACGATGGCCGCCCAGGCAGAAGGGTCCTTCGTGGCGATGCTCCAGGTGCCGGTGCCGCCCATCGAGAGGCCGGTGAGATAAGCGCGGTCCAGGTCGGTGCCGAACTCAGCTTGCGTCTGCTTCAGCATCGCGAGCGCCCACTGCGCGTCGAGTCCGCCGGCGTTCCAATTCGAGCCGGCGCGGCACTGCGGGAAGACAGTGACGAAGGGGAAGGTAGCCCTCCGCTTCCAGACGACCGGGCCCAGGCCGACCATGATTTGGTTGATGTTGTTCGTGCCACCGTCGCCCGCGCCGTGCAGGAAGAGCAACGTCGGCGGTTTGCTTCCGAGTTCGTATTTCATCGGCACGAAGACGACGAACGAGTGCCGATTGCCCTCGGCGTCCGTGAACACGCGGTTCAGGAAGCCGCGCTCGACCGGCTCGGCGGCGGGCAGGGCGAAGGCAAGGCCGACGAGGCAAACAGCGGCGAGGGCCAGCCGGAGCGAGAGGGATTTCATGCGTCGAACGCGGGAGACCTGTGGTCAGTTCTTCACCGCGCGCTCCACCTGCGCCGCGAGTTTCTCCAA
>CAIPBN010000774.1 GCA_903863315.1 uncultured Verrucomicrobiota bacterium
CGGAGGAAGGCTTTTTCTATGCTACCAGCGTCCGTTTGGGCGATGTCGGCCACCGAGCCCAACGCCCGAAGTTGGCCGTGGTGCAAGATGGCGACGCGGTCGCAGACAGACTCCACCTCGCCCAGTTCATGTGAGGAGAAGAAGACCGTTTTGCCGGCGGCCTTGAGGCGGAGAATGATTTCCCGGACTTTCATACGTCCCAGCGGGTCAAGCCCACTCGTCGGCTCATCAAGGATGAGGAGGTCGGGCCGGTTGAGGAGCGCCTGCGCAAGGCCGAGCCGTTGCTGCATACCCTTCGAGTAGGTGCCGATGAGCCGTTTGCGCGCGTGGCCGAGTTCGACCAGTGCGAGCAGTTCATCAATGCGGGCCGTGGTCTCACTTGCGGCTAGGCCAAAGATGCGCGCATACGTGCGGAGCAACTCCTCGGCGGTGAGGAACTTGTAGTAGTAGGTCATTTCCGGCAGATAGCCGATGCGCCGGCGGGCGATGGGCTGCCGCACGTCCACGCCGAAGATGCTGGCGGAACCACCAGCCGCATGTGTGAAGCCCAGCAGCACATTCATCGTTGAGGTCTTGCCCGCGCCGTTGGGGCCGAGGAAGCCAAAGACCTCGCCTTGGCGGACGCCCAGGGTTAAATCGTCCACCGCTATTTTGGGCTCCCGCGAATCCGGGGAATGATAGGTCACTTGCAAACGGTCGAGTGAGATGACTTCAGTCATAGACGGGGCGGGCATTTGTGGGCCGCCGGACGGCGGTGGCGCAGAGCGCAGCAAGACGGAGCGCAGGGACGGTGCGTGCCAGCCACGGAGAAAGGCCAAGCCGGGCGGCACCCCTGCGTTCCGAGCTGCGAGACAAAGCTCTGCGCCACGGCGATCAGGCGGACTGGGTTGAGTGAACATTTTCAACGGCACGGCCGGCGTGAACGCTGGCAAGTGTGGATGAAACGCGCGGCGCCCCATCGCGGGAAAGGTGGCTGCCGGGAAAGCCTAAACCCGACAGCCACCCGCTTCCTCGCAGAAGGGGACGGGGACACCTACACCCCGTCCCAAAGGGGCTTCATTGTGGGCGGAGGCAACAGCCCAGTGTGCGTGTGAAATTTGACTCGAATGACTTCATGGCTAACTCCGAACCAAGCCGCAAAGGTGCGGCCCGACTGACCGATGGGAAACCCGACTCCAGGAGAGTCAGGCGATCGGCGGAGCGCGGCCGGCGGGGAGGCGGCGGAAGTCGAAGGGAAGATGGAGTGGGGCAGGCGAGTCCGGTGCGGCGAACGTGGGCGCATCAAGCCCCGGCAGCGGGGCGTCCAGCACGGTAAGTAAAACCTTGCCGTCGGCAAAGTGCTTCGCAAAGCAGTCGTGGTCCGGTGCGTTATGATGCGCGTGGACGCAAGCGTGGGCCTTGGGTGAAACGGCGAGAAACCCCACAACCACCAATGAGCACGCAACCACCAGCGCGAGCAGTAGTCGCCCTAGCGAGGAGCGGAGGTGGCGGTTCAGTTGCAAATCAATTGCAATTAAACCCCAAGTAGGCGGAGGCGCAAGACAATTTTCAAAGCATTCTGGCAGCCGAACCTTCGAAGTGTAGGGACATGAAAAGCACATTTCTTAGTGCTCAGATCGGGGTTTGCTGGATTCCCACAGCATCCGCGCACTTAAGATGCGGTTACAACGCGGCCAGCACCTCGGCAGCATGCTCGACGGGCTTTACCTTCGGCCAGATCTGCTTGATGCGGCCGTCGGGGCCAATGAGGAAAGTGACCCGGTTAATGCCCTGATACTTGCGGCCCATGAAGGTCTTCTCGCCCCACACGCCATAGGCTTGCACGATGCGCTTGTCCTCGTCCGCCAGCAGCGGGAACGGGAGACGGAACTTCAGCACAAACTTGTCGTGCGCCTTGACCGGATCAGCGCTCACGCCCAGCACGACGGCCCCCTTCTTCGTGAAGTCGGCGAACACATCGCGAAAGGCGCAGGCTTCCTTGGTGCAGCCGGGCGTGTCGTCCTTCGGGTAGAAATAGAGAACGACATGCCGGCCGGCGTAGTCGGCCAGGGAGACGATCTGGCCGCCATTGGTCTTGGCGGTGAAGGCGGGTGCGGGATCGCCGATTTGGAGGGCAATTTTGAGGCTCATAGAATTGATTCAACTGCGGGCAAAAGCTATCCGGCTTTGGCGGCGAGGCAATCGAAGTCAGGCGATTTCATCCGGACCGGAGGAGGGCTTTGCCGCGCTCGCCGGACTGCTGCCCAACAGCCGCATGCCATCCAGCACATATTCAACTCCGGAAACAACGGTGAAGAGTCCCGCCGCGGTGGCGAGCGGTGGCAGCCACTCCGCAGGCCACTTGAGGAGCGCCCATGAGACGATGACCATCAGGAGAACCGTGGCCAGCTTGCCGGCGAGGCGGGGCCGGATGGGGACTTTCCCAAGCGTGTAGTGGAGCACGCCGAAACCGATAGTTTGGATGGCATCGCGGCCGATCACCGCGCCGGCTAGCCAGAGTGGAAGGTTGGGGAGATGCGGGCGCTTGTCGAACGTGAGCAGGATGAGGGCGGAGCCCAGCAGAAGCTTGTCCGCCAGCGGATCGAGCAGGGCCCCCAGCTCGCTTTGCTGGTGGTAGCGGCGGGCGATGTAGCCATCCAGACCATCGCTCACCGCCGCGATGGCGAATGACAAGATCGCCAGCAACCGGTGCCATTCCTCGCCGGTGCGCTCGTAGTAGAGCACCTGGATCACGAAGAACGGCACCAGCAAGATCCTGAGCACCGTGACTTTGTTCGCTGTGGTCACAACTTCCGCTGACAATCTGGGATATGGCCCGGACAGCGTCAACGCCTGGGGAGACACTTCGAGGCAATCGCCTGCCGGCGGCACGAATCACCCCCCGGCGCGAAATCTTCACGCAGCCGGTTGGGAGAGAGAGGTTCAAACCAAAGCACCGGCGCTCACACTGTCGGAATCATGACCTCTTCGACCGTCCGGCGGGGGGTGGGGTTCACATTCGGGCCATAGCCGAGGCGCAGGATCAGTTGCGCAAGGTCCGTGGTGCCGAGGATTTCGGCCACGCGCGGACGCAGGGCTGGAACCTCGATGGGCTGATTGAGATAGGAGGCCCAGACTTCGTCCGCCCGGGCGCGCAGGAGCACGCGGGCCAGCGCTTGGCCGGTGGCAATCCAAGCCCACGGTTCATCCGTCCGCGTGCTGAGCACCACCAACCCCGGCGAATAAGCCGCGATGTCACGGTCCTTGGCCGCCTGGCCTTCGCCGAGATCGAAGGTGCGAATCACGATTGGCCCGGCCACGGAGAGCAAGTCACCTGAGTTTTGGGCGGAGTTCGGGATGCCGTCCCGGGCTTCACAGTCGTTGGGATGGATCCAGGCCGCCAGTTCGAGCCGGAAGCGGCAGTTGGCCCATTGCTGGCGATCGCCCTCGGCGATCAGGTCGGCAATCTTGTTGCGCTGCTCGCGATCGTCCACGAAATGAAGCGTGGCCTCCTCGCGCGTCGCCGCCTTGACCAGTTCATGTTTGAGGTCGGGACGCAAAGGATCCTCGCGGAAAAGCTGGCGATTCGTGCGGCGCAGCGGGATGGCATGGAACAGAGCCTCCTGTTGCGGCGTGGGGGGATCTTCCTCGCCCAGGCTGACGCGGGCCAGCAAATCGTTGTCGCCCGGCACCGGCAGCAGGACGGTTTGATCCAGATGGCCGAAGTGCCACATGGCCAGGCGCAGTTGGAAGAGTGCGCAGCCGCAACTGATCAGCAACTGGCGGTCGTTGGGATCGGTGACCGAGAGGGATCGGGAGCGGTCGGCATACAGCTCGACCTGATTGCCGCGCACCCGGAACAACCACGGCTGGGTGTTGTGGTTAGACGGTGCCAACACGGCGTAACGGAGCATGAACCGGAGCTTTTCGCTCGGGGTTCCCCGTCGAGGATACTCGTGCTCCGGGATTTCCCAGGCACTACGATTCGAGTTTGTTTTCATAAGCACAACCGGGGCGCGTCCGGTGTGGATACCGTGGCCCGCCCTCCATGCCAGCACTCGCCGAAGCTTGGCCGAGTGTCCCCCTTGGTTGCCCCGGCTAGGCCAAGGAATGCTGCACACCGCGATGCTTGAACCGCCGGGCACTGACCGCTAAAACCGGCGCGCGCATGAACAATCTCCACGGCCTGCCGCTGGTCGCTCCCCGCGTCACTCCCACGCTTGATCCCGCCTTCCGCCCGGCGGCCCTGGCCACCCGCGCCTGGCGCCAGGCCTTGCAGCACACCGGCGGGGCGACGCCCGTCACGCTCGCGCTGGAACAATCGGATGGCTCGGTCTTTCACTTCCACACGGAGCTGGCACCGGCCGGACACGCACTGACCACCGGCAACTTCAGCCACATGGAACGACTGGCCAAGTTCCTCCTCTGGCAGCGCGGCGGCTGGCGGTTCCACCTGACCGGGCCGGCGGAACTGGCCGCGCAACTGCAAGCCCACTTCCGGGAGACGGCCACCGGGCGGTTCGATTCCAACCTCATCGGCGAACGCGTTTACGACCGGCCCATCGAAGTCATTGCATGCGATGCCGCCAGCCTTCCACCGGAACGCGCCAATGTGCAGGCACTGGGACGCAACCTCGACGGCTGCCGCATCGGCTTCGACCTCGGCGGAAGTGATCGCAAAGTAGCCGCCGTGCAGAATGGCAAGGTGGTCTTCAGCGAGGAGACGGTCTGGGATCCCTACTTTCACCCCGACCCGCAGTATCACTTCGACGGCATCATGGACTCGCTCCGCAAGGCCGCCGCGCATCTGCCGCGCGTGGACGCCATCGGCGGCAGCTCCGCCGGCGTGTATGTGAACAACCGCGTGAAAGTTGCCTCGCTCTTCCGGGGCGTTGCGCCCGAGGTGTTCAATGCCCGCGTGAAGGATCTCTTCCTGGAAGTGCAGCGGGCGTGGAATGGCGTGCCGCTGGAAGTCGCCAACGATGGCGAAGTCACCGCGCTCGCCGGCTCAATGTCACTGGGCGTCAATGGCGTGCTGGGCGTCGCCATGGGCACCAGCCAGGCGGCGGGGTATGTCACCCCCAGCGGCAACATCACGACCTGGCTGAGCGAACTGGCCTTCGCACCCGTGGATTACCAGCCGTCCGCAGCCTGCGATGAATGGAGCGGCGACTTCGGCGTGGGCGCTCAATACTTCTCGCAGCAGGCCGTCGGGCGGTTGCTGCCTGCGTCGGGCATCGAAGCCGAGGCCGCCCTGCCCCTGCCGGAAAAGCTCAAGCTGGTGCAGTCACTCACGAAGTCCGGCGACTACCGCGCGCGAAAGATTTACGAGACCATCGGCACTTACCTGGGCTATGCCGTGGCGCACTATGCGGACTTCTACGAGTTCAACCACTTGCTGATCCTAGGCCGCGTCACGAGCGGGGCGGGCGGCGATGTCATCATCGCTGGAGCGAAGGAAGTGCTGGCGGTGGAATTCCCCGAACTGGCCGCGCGCATCCAGTTTCATGTGCCTGACGAGCAGGACAAACGGCACGGCCAGGCCGTGGCCGCCGCGAGCCTGCCCAAGCTGCGCTGACACGCGGTTTGCCTGAAGTTTTCCTTGGCTTGCGCTGCGGGGTCGAGAAAACTTCTCGCATCAATTCCTCTGCCATCCGGCTTGGCTCGCGGGGTCGTGCAGCTGATGGACGGAGTTGAAAACCGCGTGGGTCGCAAAACTGAAATCACCAAACTGCTCGCGAATCTGCCGCGTCTTGGGGTCGGCCTGGCCTACCGCGAACCGTTCCGTGACGAGTTGCTGCAAAAACAGTCGGAGGTGGATTTCCTGGAGATCGCGGCGGACGATTATCTCGACGCGACCCCGGTGCTGGAGGAGGAGCTGGAGCTGCTGGCCGAGCACTTCACCATCGTGCCCCACTTCATGAAGCTCTCGCTCGGGAGCGCTGAGGGCCTGGACGAGGCGTATCTGGAAAAAGTGGCCGCGTTGGTGAAATGGCTGAATCCCCCGTGGTGGAGCGAGCACATCGGTTTCACCCGTGCCGGCAAGGTGACGCTCGCGCATCCGGCTCCGCTGCCGTTCACGAAGGACGCGGTCGCGGTGATGAAGCGTAACATCATCACCGCCCGGCGGGCCATCCCCACGCCCTTGATTTTGGAGAATGTCTGTTCGCAACTAGTGTGGCCGGGGACGGAGATGGACGAGGCGGATTTCCTGAACGAAGTGCTGGGTGTCGGCGGCTGCGGCCTGTTGCTGGACGTGACGAATCTGTTCGCCAACGCGCCCTCGTTCGGCGGGGACCCGGCGGCCTTCCTGGAACGCCTGCCGCTGGACCGCGTGGTGCAGATCCACTTCTCCGGCGGGCACGAGTCCAAGGGGCGTTTCGTGGACAGCCGCGGGCAGGCCGTGCCGGAGGGCGTGTGGCAGTTGCTGGAGCAGGCCGTGGCACAAGCGCCGGTCCGAAGCATCTGCCTCGAGCGCGATGACAATCTGCCACCGCTCGGAGAAGTGCTCTGGGAACTGGAGCGGGCGCGGGCAATCGGGAGACAGCACCGGCGATGGAACTAGCCCAACAGCAAAAACTGGTGGCGCGGCTGTGCACGAATCGCGAGTTCCGCGAGGAGTTTTTTGCCAATCCCGCGCAGGTGGCCGCACGGGAAGGGCTCACGGTGGGTGCCGAGGGACTGGCCGAGCTGCACCATGAGCATCTGCGCCAGTTTGCCCGGCTGCTGCGCACCCGCCGTCTGGGCTCCGTGGGCGTGGCCCTGCCGCTGACCCGCCGGGTGCTGGGCAACCGGTTTGTGGAGTGCTTCAAGCTTTACGCGCTGCGGCCGCCGCCACCAGGGGTCGAGCGGGTGGTGGTGGATGCCATCGGGTTTGTGGACTTCCTATGCGGGCAGGTGGGGGCGGAAGTTTTTGATCCCGCGTGGAGCGTGTCCCTGGCCCGCTACGAGGCCGCACGGCTGGAGGCGGTCTGGCTGGGCCGGCGGCTGGTGGTGCGCTGGCTGCCGCATCGGATCGGACCGTTGCTCGTGCAACTGGCCAAGGGAAAAGTCGAAGCAGGCAGCTTCAACCGTCCCACGCTGGCGATCTGGTGGCGTGGGACAGAGCGCGGCCGGCCGCATCACTGGCTGGTCTAAGAGCCTGTCTGAAATTGGGAGGGGAACGCACGCGTCCCGCGCTCGTAGTCGCCGGTCCCGGCCACGATATCTCGTTCCTCCATCTCGCTCCTCACCACTGGGCGGGAAGTGAATGGAGGGCCGAAATTTCCGGCGGGACGCCGGAAATCACATGCCGGAAGCGTGTGCTCCCCATTTTCAACGGCCTCGTTGGCTAAGAGCACCCGGAGGCGATGTTTGGGTATGGCCGGGATTTAGCGGATAGCACTGGATGCCTGCTGGTCGGGCCCCGGCAGGGCGCTTGGCTTTACCTGCCTTGGAAAAAAACAGGCACTGCGCAGACAATGGCGGCGTTGCCAGCTTGGTTAAGACCGATTACCGATAGCGCGCCCAGCGTTTTGCCAACCTGCTGTCCCGGCGGCAAACCACGTAACCCGGTTGCCTGACAGCGCGTCCTTGGCAGGAAATCGGCCTGCCAAAGAACAGGCTCCTCAATACCCAAGCCATGAAACACTCCTGTCTGCCCTTCGCCACCGTTTTGGCTGCTCTGGTGGCCCTAGCCCCCGCCGCCGAGCCGAAAACCGCCACACCCGCCTTGAAACCCGACGCCGATGGCTGGATCCGGCTGTTCAACGGCAAAGATCTGCAAGGCTGGGTGCAGAACGGCGGAAAAGCCGATTATCGGGTTGAAAATGCGGAGATTGTCGGCACTTCCCGGCCCAACACGCCGAATTCCTTCCTTTGCACTGCTCACGAATACGGCGACTTCGTCCTCGAAGTGGAGTTCAAGATCCAGCCGGGGCTCAATGCCGGGGTGCAGATCCGCAGCCATTGCTTCGCGGAGGCCAAGGAATACGAGTGGAAGGGCAAGACGATCAAGGTGCCCGCCGGGCGGGTCCACGGCTATCAGGTGGAAATCGACGCCTCCGCCCGGGCATGGAGCGCCGGCATCTACGACGAGGGCCGCCGCGGCTGGCTGAATGATTTGAAGGACAACCCCGCCGCCCAAAGGGCCTTCAAACAAAACGAATGGAACAAGTTCCGGATCGAATGCCGCGGGGACTCCATCAAGACTTGGATCAACGGCGCCGCCGCCGCCGACTTGAAGGACTCGATGACCCCGCGCGGGTTCATCGCGCTCCAAGTTCACGGCGTGGGCAAGAAGGAAGAGGCCATGGAAGTCCGCTATCGGAACGTGCGTCTGCAGGACTTAGGCACAAAATAGCCCGCCGCCCGCTCGCCCCTTGTGTTCACGGGCGCGCCACCCTATTTTTTCGCCCATGAATCCACTGGGCAAGCTGACCGCCACCCTCCTTGGCACCTTGGCCGTTGCGGCAGCGGATGAGGTCCAGCTTCGGGACAAGTCCGCCGTGACCGGACGCATCCTGGCGGAGAAATCCGAGCAAGTGTTCGTGGATCTTGGCTACACAGTGATCGGGGTGCCGCGCAGCGAGATTGTGCGCATCATCCGCGCTGGCGAAACCCCGGCTGCTCCAAAAAGTTCAAACGGCAAGAAACCTGCGACATCAGGTGGTGCCGCCAACGTATCGACATCATCCGGCCGGGAGAGAAAGGGGCTTTACCAAGTCAACACAACCCCGCCGCAGGAACGCACGGTGCGCGAGCTGGTGGCCCAACTGGGAGAGGCTGTGGTGCAGGTGCGGACCCCCGGCGGGCTGGGTTCGGGCTTTCTGCTGAACGACGAAGGCCATCTCATCACCAACTTCCACGTCATCGAGGGCGAAACGCAGATTTCCATCGAGGTTTACCACCAGCGGGCGGGGCAACTGGAGCGCCGCGCCTACAAGCAGGTTCGCATCGTGGCGATGAACAAGTTCGCCGATCTAGCGTTGCTCAAAATCGAGGACAAGGACGCACCCAAATTTGCCAGC
>CAIPBN010000775.1 GCA_903863315.1 uncultured Verrucomicrobiota bacterium
CTCCCTCGCGCTCCAAGCCATCCCGGGCGAGACGCAGTGCCTGGGTCCAGGCCGCAATGGCCGCCTCGGGCTCCGCCGGCTGGATCCCGTAGTAAACCTGCGCCAGATCGGTCGCGAGCTGGAAGTTCGTCGGGTCGAACTTCTGACCCAGCCGATAAAGCTCCAGTGCATTGCGCAGCACCTGCTGGTCGCTGATCCGGTAGTGGGCGGCGGCCTCTTTCCGATGCAGCACAAGGACGGAGCCCAGATTGTGGTAATAGATGGCCTGCCGGGGATTGAGCTCGATCGCCTTGGTGTAAAGCTCGAAGGCCTTGGCCACCGGGCCGTTCTGCCCGTAGCTGTTTGCGAGGTTGTTGTAAGCGGCGGGATTGGAGGGGTCCAGCTCCAGCGCCTTCTCCCAGCGCTTGCGGGCTTCCTGTTCCTCGCCCAAATCGTTGAGGAAGCTCCCGAACGCAAGCTGAGCGCGGGCGTGCTTGGGATGCCGCTGGAGAAACGCCTCGTAGGCTTGTTTCACCGGCGCGAGCCGTTGTTCAATCTTCAGGCTCAACACCGCCTCGGACAGACCGGCACCCTTCTGCTGGAAGGCGTTGTTCTCCTTGATCCACTTGTCGATTTCCTCCTGCGCCGCGTCATCCAGTCCCATCAGCCGCTGAAACTCCGGCTCCACCGGATCCGCCGTGGACACCGAATACAACGGCGAGATCGCACCGCCAGTCCGCGTCGCGCCGGACACCGGCACCAAGCCAATCACGACCCACCACAAACTGGAGACAAGCCACTTCACGACGCCAACCTAACAAGAATGCGGTGGCGGGCCAAGCGCGCCTTTTTCTTCGTGCGGCTGCCGGGTGGCGCTACACTCCCCGCATGATGGATTATGTGCTGCGCGGCGTGCTGACGTTGCTGGAGCCAGTGGGCTTTCTATGGGCGGCCCTGATCGTGCTGACTGCATTGCTGCTGCGCAAAAATGAACGCCGTCTTGCCGCGTTCGCGGGGGGACTGGCGCTTCTGATTTGGGTGATTGGCGCAACCCCGCTGCCCGGCAGCATCCTGGCCACGCTTGAACGGCCTTGGGTCGGCGTGAAGCGGGCTGAACTCCCAACCGCCGATGCCATCGTCCTGCTCGGCGGCTACGGCGCCCCGTCGCGGGAGGAAGTCGGCCGTCTGCACTTCAACGGAAGCGCCGACCGCGCCGTGGTCGCCTTGGAACTGGTGCGGCTCGAAAAGGCGAAGGTCCTGATCGCCGGCGGCAGTGGTTTCACCTTCGAAGGCGAGCGCTTTGCCGAGGCCGACCTGCTCAAGGGAATTCTCGACAAGCGCAAGCTCACCGGAGCGGAAGTCATCAGCCTGGGCGGCTGCAAGAATACCCGCCATGAAGCGGAAAAGGTGGCCAAGCTCGCCAAGGAACGCGGCTGGAAGCGCGTGTTGCTGGTGACCTCGGCCACGCACCTCCGCCGCGCCACCGCCGTCTTTCGCACCACGACCGGACTGGAGATAATCCCCGTGCCCAGCGCCTTCGTCACCAGCGCCAGCATCGTCACGCTGCCGTCGCTCGATCTGGTTCCGCGCTCGCACGGGTTTGCCAAGCTGGACGCCTATCTCCACGAGCAAATCGGCTGGCTGGTTTACCGGCGGCGGGGCTGGATTTCCGCCGAGGACGCCGCGCGTTGAACGCCTTTTTCCTTCTTGCGTGACGAAGGGTGCGGCATCCTGAGCGCGATGGAATTGGGCACTGATGAGATTTTGCAGGCTGTCCGCGCCGCGCTGGCGGAGGACATCGGCCCCGGCGACGTCACCACGCTCGCCACCGTGCCGGCAGCCGCGACGTTGACGGTGGAGATGGTCGCGCGTGAACCGCTCGTGCTGGCGGGGCTGGCTTTTGCAACTGCGGCCTTTCGCGAACTAAGCCCGCAGATTCAGCTCCAATCACACCAAGCTGACGGCCAGTTCTGCGCCGCTGGCGACCGCCTGCTGCGCGTGGAAGGCCCGGCCCGCGCCATCTTGACCGCCGAGCGTGTCGCGCTGAATTTCATGCAAAGGCTCTCTGGCGTCGCCACCCTAACCGCCCGGTTCGTCCGTCAACTGCAAGGCACTCGCGCGAAGATTCTCGACACCCGCAAGACCACGCCGGGC
>CAIPBN010000776.1 GCA_903863315.1 uncultured Verrucomicrobiota bacterium
GCCGAAGCTCTGCGTGCTCTGGATGTTGCCGGTGCCGGGCACGACCTGGATGGAGTTGGACGAAGTGAGGAACCACTGCGACGGCCCGCCGGCGGAGCGGACGAAGTTGTTCACGTCGTTCGTCGTGCCGAAAAGCGTTTTCGCCTCGCCCTGACCGAGGACGTTCAGCGTGGCCGGGGCACTGAGGACCGAGATGCCGTCCTGTTGGGTGATGCGCACGTCATAGGTGCCCTCATGGGCGGAGTAGGCCCCCGGCATGGCCAGCACGGCGTTGGTTTGGCCGGGGACGTTCGTGCCGTTCAAGCGCCATTGGTAGGTGAAGGGCCCGTAACCCACCGTCGTGATGTCAAATTGAACCGGGGCACCTTGGAAAACTGTCAACGATCTGGGTTGCGTGAGAATGATGGGTGCGGCGGGCCGGGCCTTTCCCGCCGGGCCGGCGGCAACGATGGACTGCAGTTCCGTGGGCGCGAGGACCCGGTTGTAGAGGCTCAGCTCATCGAGCAGTCCGTCGAGGTAATCGCCGCTGCTGATGCCGGTGGGGCGGTAGCCGCTCAGCAGATCATCACTGGTCGAGATGAAGGGGCTCCCCGCGAGGTTGGTGACGAGCACCACGTTGCCATCGGCATACAGAGTCAGCGTTCCGCTCGGCTGCGAATAGGTCAGCGCGACATGGTGCCAAGTTTGAGTGCCGATGACGTTGGTCGGCGTGTTGAATTTGAAGTTGGCCCCCGTGGTGGAGATGAGGTTTACGTATAGCGAACCCGGAGAAACGGTTCCCGCAACGGAGTGGTTGACCCAAAGGTGGCTGCGAATGCCCCCCTGCCCGGGCAGGAATCCAGGCGGGACAGTGCCGGCCAGGTCATGCCATTCGACCAAGGGCATCGCGGGCTGGTTCGTGCGCAGATTCAGCCAGAGTTCAACCGTGAACCCCTGGCCCACGCCCACATTCAATGACGGTGCGGCCGGGACGCGGAAGACATTGTTGGTGCCGCTGTAACTGAAGGCCTGCTGAACCATGCCTGGGCCAAATGGCAGGTTGGTGGAGACGGCGTGGTTGGTGAACGCGTAGTCGAGCGTGTTTCCATCCGCCGCCCACCAGCCGACAAGGCCGGCTGGCACGGGCACCGGGCCGCTGGAGGGTGCCAGTTTGGTGATGAAGAAGCTCCGATCGCCAAACTGAGTCGCGGGAATGCTCAGGGCATCAAACGTGGCGTTGGTGAAGTGGCTGCCCGCCAAGTAGGCGTTGCCCACGCTGTCCGCCGCAATGCCTGCGGCGAAATCATCCTGTCCGCCGCCCGCGCGCTTGGCCCACAGTGCCAGTCCATTCCGGTCGTATTTGGCCACGTAAATGTCCTGCAAGCCCGCATTCGTCAGCATCGTGCCGCCGAAAGCGGTTCCCGTGTTGAAATTTCCGGTCACGAACACGTTTTCCTGCGCGTCCACGGCCAGCCCGGCGGCGGTGATGGAGTTGCCGGTGGTGTTTGCCTGTCGCGCCCACAGTGGTGTGCCAGTGGGATCGAACTTGGCCACAAACACCTCGCCGTTCGGTGGGGCGGTGATGGTGTCTGGCCCGAGCGTCTGGGTGCCGCCGAAACGCCCGGTCACGTAACACGTGCCGTCCGCGCGGACGTTGAGGCCCGCCGGAGTGATCCGGGGAAAATTCCGCACCCACGCCACTCCGCCGGCGGGCGTGACCTTAGCCAGGAACCCATCCGTGAACGTCCCTCCCGCCGTGTAAGTGACGGTGTTCGTGCCGAACTCGATGGTGCCGGTAAAAGTGCCGACCACATAGGCGTTGCCCGCAGCGTCCACACCCACGCCGGTGGTCGTGGTGTTGTTCGTCGTGCCTCCGTAGCTGAAGACCCACTGGATCGCGCCAGCCGGGTTGTATTTGGCCACGAAACTGTTGAACGAGCCGTTGATGGGGCTGCGATTGGTGACCGTGATGGTGTCAAACTGAGCGGAGTTGAACGTGGGCCCGCCCATCAGGTTGCCCACCAGGAACAAATTGCCCCCGCTGTCCACGGCCACGGCCGTGGCCTGATCATCCCCGCCGCCGCCGCCGCCCTTGATCCACTGGCGGACACCGTTGGAGTTGAATTTCACCGCCATGCAGTCATCCCCGCCCTGACCGGAGATGCGCGTAACGCCGAGCTGATAGGAACCCTCGAATCGGCCGGCCCCATAGACATTCCCGGTGGTGTCCACCGCTACGGCCAGGCCGCGGTCACTGTTGATGCCGCTGCCGCCTTGGGTCAGCCATGCCACGTTGCCTGTGCTGTCCAGCTTGGCAAATACCGCGTCAAACGAGCCCAGGCTGTTGAGTGACTGCCCGCCCAGCGTCATCGTGCCTTGGAATGATCCGGCGAAGTAACTGTTCCCCGCCGCGTCCGCCGTGACGCCGCCGGAGAAGTCGGTGTTGGTGCTGCCACCCGGGACGATCCACCGGAACGGCGGCGGCGGGTTGGTGATCACCACGAGCGTGGCTGCGGCGCTGGTGATGCTGCCGAAATTGTTCGTCACCACGAGGAAGTAGGTGCCGGCCTGGCTGGCCTGCACATTGGGCAGCGTGAGTGTGGGACTGGTCGCGCTGCCGAGGATGTTCGAGTTAAAGAACCACTGATACGCCAGCGGGAGCGCGCCGGTGGCGGCGGTGGTGAAGGCAACGGTGTTGCTAGCAATCACCGACTGGCTTTGCGGCTGGAGCGTGAGCACGGGCGGCGCGGTGGAGTTGGTGATGGTCAGCAGGGCGGGTGCGCTGGTGATGCTGCCGAAGGCGTTAGTGATGACCACGAAGTAGCTGCCGGAGTTGGTCGGCTGGGCGGCGGGGAAGGACAGCGAGGGGCCGGTCGCAAATGGCACTGCGCCGTTGGTGAAGAACCATTGGTAGGCGAGGGGCGGCGTGCCGTTGGCCGTGACAGCCAGCGAGACAGTGGTTCCCGTGGTCTGGGAAACAGGCTGAGGCTGGGCGAGGATGCCGGGGGGGGTGCCGACGGGAGGGGCACTGATGCGTCGGATGCGATGGTTGCTTTGATCGGCGACATACACGACGCCGCTGCTGTCCACTTGGACCCCGCTGGGGAAACCAAACTCGGCGGCGGTGGCTGGCCCTCCGTCACCGGAGAAGCCCGTTGTGCCCGTGCCGGCATAAGTGCTGATGACACCATTGGTGTTCACCAGACGGATGCGCCGGTGGGTGGCGTCCGCTATGAAGAGACGGCCCAAGCTATCTACTGCGAGGCCGCGTGGTCCTGCCAGCGAGGCGTTGGTGGCTTGGATGCCGTCGCCGTTGAACGTCGCTGAACCCGTGCCGGCGACGGTCGTGATGTTGCCCGCAAGGTCGATCTTGCGCACGCGATTGTTGAAAAGGTCGGAGAAATACAAATTGCCCTGGGCGTCGAGCGCGATGCCAGTGGGACCGCTGATCTGGGCGAGGTTCGCAGGCCCGCCGTCTCCGCTGAAGCCGGCAGTAGCGGTGCCCGCAATGGTTGAGATGTCACCGGTGGCAGCGTCCACCTTGCGGATGCGGTCGTTGGCGTAATCGGCGATATAGACATTGCCCGCTGCGTCCTTTACCGCGGCGTTAGGAGTGTTGATCTCAGCCAAGTTGGCCGCCGCCCCATCACCGCTGAAAGCTCCCGTGCCGGTGCCTGCGATGGTGGTGATGTCGCCGGAACTGGCATCAATTTTGCGAATCCGGTTGCCGCCGGCGTCCGCGATGAAAAGATTTCCGGCACTGTCGAGAAATACGCCCGCAGGTTTGGACAGGCGCGCATTTATGGCCGGCCCCCCATCACCGCTGAAACCATTGATCCCCGTGCCGGCGATGGTGGTGATGTTACCCGTCGCAGCATCCACCTTGCGGATGCGACTGTTGTTGTAGTCGGCGATGAAGATGTTGCCTTGCGCGTCAACGGCCACGTCGTAGGGCGTGTTCAAATCGGCGGAGATTGCCGTAATGCCATCACTGTTGAAGCCGGCCGTGCCCGTGCCAGCGACTGTGGTGATGGTCTGGGCCGAGGCCAGTGGCACGCCAAGCCAGAGGAGGCAGAGCAGCCCGCAAATTCGGGAGAGGAAGGGTTTCATGTGCATGCTTTCAATCCACGCGGATCAGACGCTCCGGCCATGCTGCCAGTGCGGCCCTCCGTCGTTTGATTCAACGCAGATGGCAGCACAAAGGAACGCTTCGGTCAAAGCGATTCCCGGTAGCCGCTGACGTGAGGAAGCGCATTTGTCCGGGGCAACTGATCCGCCTCCTGACGCCGTTGGCTACGGGCAGTTCTGACTGGGCGCGGAGCTAGGCCTGCGGCATGGTGGCTGGGTGCGTGTATTGATCGTGGGTTGTGGGTATGTGGGCCTGCCGCTGGGGGCGGAACTGGCGCGGTGCGGGCATGCGGTGTTCGGCCTGCGGCGCACGGCGGAGGGCGCGGAGGAGTTGCTGGCGGCCGGCCTGACGCCCGTGGTGGGGGATGTGACGCGGCTGGAAACTTTGCAGGCATTGCCGGGTCCGTTTGACTGGGTGGTGAACACGGTGTCGTCCTCCAAGGGCGGGCCGGACGTTTATCGCTCGGTCTATGTCGAAGGCACCCGAAACTTGATCGCGTGGCTGGCAGGGACGTCGTTGCGCAAGTTGGTTTACACCAGCAGCACCAGTGTTTACGGCCAGACGGATGGGGCAGAGGTGACGGAGGAAAGCCCGGCTGAACCGGGAACGGAGACGGGGCGGTTGCTCGTCGAGGCGGAGAATCTCCTGCGGGAGGCGGCCCGCGAGCGGGGTTTCCCGGCGGTGGTGCTGCGGGTGGCAGGAATCTACGGCCCCGGTCGCGGCCATTTGTTTCAGCAGTTCCTACGGGACGAGGCGCGCATCGGCGGGGATGGCAGCCGCCTCATCAACATGATACACCGCGATGACGTGGTGGGGGCGATTGTCACCGCGTTGGAGCGCGGAGAAACAGGCCGCACTTACAATGTGGTGGATGACGAAGCAGTGACGCAGTTGGAGTTCTTCCAATGGCTGTCGGCGCAACTTGGGAAGCCCCTGCCGCCGTTTGCTTCAGCGGCGGAGAACGCGGCGCGCAAACGCGGGCTCACCCACAAGCGGGTGGCGAACCGGCGGCTGCGCGAGGAGTTGGGGTGCGGGCTCAAGTATCCGACGTTTCGCGAGGGGTATCTGGCGGAGATTGGGGCGAAAACGTAAAACGTAATGCGTAAGCGCGTGGGGGCGTCGAGCGCCCTTTTTACGCATTACGCCCATCAACCCACCCGGAAGGAAATGCGTTTCACCGTCTCGCGGCCGAAACTGTGCTGGAGGCGGTCGAGGATTTCCTTGCGGCGGTAGCGGACGATTTCATCAAGCCAAACGCTGCTGTCCACGCTGACGAAGAGGGTTCCTTTGTTCAGGCCGGTGGGTTGGGCGTGGGCGGTGACGCGCGGGTCCATGAGGTTGTTCCACACCTTGGCGATCTCCGCCTCGTCGCGTCGGCGGTCCAGCCCGAGTCCGGCCATCATGCCGGGAACCAGGCTCGCCAAGGGACGTGCGTTGTTCCGGCCGGCGGACTCCAGCGCGGTCACATCCACGCGGCGCCAAGCGGCGAGCACATGCTCCCGCGCGGTGAAGGCGGCGTGGCGGGCGACGGGGCGTTCAGGCCGGGGTGACTTGCTCATCCACAATCAGGACGTCTTTGGCGGCAATTTCATAGCCGCCATTGATGGGTTTGCCGGTGATGCACTCGCGCATCGGGCGGTGAAATTGGACGTGGATCGGCTGGTTGTTGTGGTTGAGGAGGAAGTAAATGCGGTGATCGCCCCGGACTCGCATGGAAACCTCCACGCACTCCGGCACGCGCAGGAGCGGGGAGATCCCGCAGAGCTGGCGGAGCCAGCCCACCAAATCCAAGTAGAACGGCGGGGAGCACAAAGTGCCGACATAGACCGCCCGCCCGTCGCCGAAATGATTCAGGGTAATGGCCGGCTTCCCGGCGTAGAAGTCCTTGGCATAGGTGCCCAGCACCTGGCAGCCCTCGGCCAATTCAACAATGTCACACCAGAGCCGGCCGGCGTGCAGGGCGGTGGTGGGAAATCCGCCCTTGATCGTCAGGTGGTTATCCTCGCCCGGCGGCAGCGGGTCGAACTCCACCACGCGGAGGCCGAACATGTCGGACATCTCGTAGGGCGGGTCGGTGGCGGCGACATGGTTTTCATCCACCAGCCCGGTGTTAAAGGTGCCGACGAGCGTGCCGCCGTTGTGGACGTAGAGCCGGAGGATGTCCGCTTCGCCGCCGGACACCATGTGGAGTGAGGGGGCGATGACCAATTTGTATTTGGCGAGATCGTCGGTCGGGCGCACGAAGTCCACTGGAATGTTGCGGTCGTGCAGCGCGTTGTAAAAGAGCTGCACGTGTTCGCGCTGGGTGAAGAACTTGTTCGGACGCTGAGGCTGGTCCAAGGCCCAATCGCTCGCCGGGCTCACGATGATCGCCACCTCGGGTTTGACCTGGGTGCCGGCGAGCATCGGGGTGAGGATCTGGAGTTCCTGGCCGACCTGGCAGACTTCCTGGAACATGCGGTTCTTCGCGAGCCCGTCATGCGTGAGCACGCCGCCGTAAAACTTCTCCGGGCCGATGCGGGGCATCCGCCAGTAGAAATACAGCAGGCCGGTGGCCCCGCGGGAAAGGAGCTGGTAGGTGAACAACCGCACCACCCCGGGCCGCACAAGCGAGTTGGCTTCGCCCCAGGCAACGCTGCCCGCCTTTTGCTCCATGCACCAGAAGCCCTCCGCTTCCCCGTTCTTCTTAAGGGTGCGCGCCAGATCGATGCTCAGGGCGTTTTCCGACGGCCGGATGCCGGCGGCGGCATCGCTGTCGAGCGACACCAAGTCCACCACATCCGCGAGGTCGAAGTTGTCGAGCTGGGTGGCGTAGGGCCGGAAGGTGGTGGTGACCGGAATCTTCGGGGTCAGCTCGCGCAGGATTTCCGCCTGCATGCGGATGAACGCAACGCAGGTGTCGCTGGAGAACCGCCGCCAGTCAGTGAGCAGGGCGGGGTTGTGTGCGGCCGGAGCGGCCATGGGCATGGGCACGTCGGCGAAATCCGTCACGACCTGCCCCCAAAAGCGCAGTCCCATGCGCTCGTTGAGCACATCGACGGTTTCGTATTTCGCCTTGAGCCAGGCCTCCCAATCGCGCTTCGTCTCGGGGTTGAAGGCGAACTCCGTCTTGTGCCGGCCCACGCCGTTGTCGATCTGCCAGGCCACTAGGTCCGGGTGATCTCCCAAGGAGGCCACCATCGCGCGGACGATCTTCTGGCTGTAGTCCCAGTAGATGTCGCTGTTCATGCAGAAGGCGCGGCGGGTGCCTTCGCGGCGCGGCAGGCCGTTCTCATCCAGCGGCAGAATCTCCGGATGCTTTTTGGCCAACCACAAGGGCGGGGCGGCGGTGGGGGTGCCGAGGACGATTTTGATCCCATGCTGCGCAAACGCATCCATGGCTCGCCGCAGCCAGGCGAAGTCGTATTTGCCCTCCTCCCGCTCACAGAGACCCCAGGAGAATTCTCCCATCCGCACTACGTTCATGCCCGCATGGGCCATGAGTTGCGCGTCCTGCTCCCAGCGAGACTCGGGCTCTTCTGGAGTCCCGTCATAGGGATAAATCCAATGCTCAGGATAGTAGTCGGCTCCGAAATACATACGTTGGGGTCGCGAAGCGGTAAAATCGTAAGCCGAAAACCAGCGGCACAGCAATTCAAATTATTTCACACCCGTCCCATGGCGTGGGAAAAAGGAGGCAGAACCCTCGGCGGGCCGACGGAAAACGCGGGGTCTTTCCAATGTGAGTTAAGAACTTTTCATCGAGCGGCCCGGCGCACGGCTTTTCCGCGCTGCCGGCTGTCCTACAGGCTCACGCCATTCGCAGCAGATACGCCTGTTCCGGCGCGCCCAGCATCCGATAGCCCCCGCCCGCTGTCCGTTGCTTCGGAGCGCCTCATTCCCCAACTACCCATAGCAGACGGTCTGGCACCGCTCGTGCGACCGCTGCCGCGCGATGAGCGACCAGATTGTGGGCTACCTCCGCCAGTGCCTCGACGAGAACCACCGCGCGGACTGCGCACTGGTGGTGAGCTAATGCAGTTCGCAGGATGCGCGCCCCGCAGGCGGGCTGTCGCGTTCCACCAGTTAAGCTGTTCTCCTTCGCTTGCGGAAAGCCTCAGCACCGGACCAGTCGGCAATGAAGCGCTTCCGCTAACGGATGCTCGGCTTCACCGACTGCGGAATAGCCACTCTTCTAGTTTTCCATCTTGCCCAAAAGTCAGATAAAGCACCGAGAACCTACTGTGCATATCTGGCACTGATTTTGTTGGGTGCGGCGAATACGCAACGAACAGCCGGCCGTCACGGATTGCACTTCGTGATGGTTCGGATTGGAACAACGACAACACCTCATTTGTTCCCATGCCCGCCTTTAGAGTAGCAGCATGCGACTTTAGCGCGGCCAGCCGCACGGCTGTCTTTGCATCCAGCTCTCCTTGCTCGTGCAAGTATGCCTGGATTGCGGTCTCATTGACTGGCTTCCGTGAAACGATCGTGACTCTGCGACCTCCCAGAGAAACCTCGTTGGTTTTTGCTGAGGCATATGAAGGCTCATCCTTAAACCAACTGTTTGTTCGGATGCTGTTCGTCGAGTTGAACTCTCTCTTCCTTAATAAAATCTCGTCGCGTGACTTGCGGTCAAATAAGGCTTTGCTTTCTCTGCTCTGTGCGAACGACTGCGAATGAGTAGTGGCACCTGCGCCACCTGTAACGAGCATAGCGTCCTCTCGTCCAGCGTGCGGGCTACCAGAGCCATCAAGTCCACCGGATACCTTGTGGTCAGTCGGGTCCCCCAA
>CAIPBN010000777.1 GCA_903863315.1 uncultured Verrucomicrobiota bacterium
CAGCAGCAGCGCGATGCTGCCGACCATGGTGTAAACGAAGAACTGGAGCGCCGCGTCCGACCGCTGCGGGCCGCCCCAGAGCTTGATTAGGAAAAACGCCGGGATGAGGCTGAGTTCCCAGAACAGGAACCAGTGGAAGAAGTTCAGCGCCGTGAACGCGCCGAACAGGCCGCCTTGCAGGAAGAGGAACAGGCCGCAGTAGAGCGGGACGTTTTCCTGAACTTTGTCCGAAGCCAGCACCGCCATCGGGATGACAAGCGCGGCGAGCATAAGCATCACGAGTCCGAGGCCGTCGAGGCCGACGTGATACTCAATGCCGAGCGTGGGAATCCACACATGCCGCTCAGCGAACTGCATTCCGCCTTCGCCGGGAGTGGTGTTCGCCCAAAGCGCGGCGACGACCCCCAGCGCGAGGATGTTGACCGCCAGCGTGACGCCGCGCGCGAGCTGGCGACGCTCGCGGTCCACGCCGAAAACCAGCGCGGCCCCCACCAGCGGCAGGAAGGTCAGAATCGAGATGAGCGGCAGGCCGTTCACTTGTTGCACCCCACGGCGAGAATGAAGACGAAGAGGATGAGCGCGACGCCGATGCTGCGCAGGTATTGGTGAATCTGCCCGCCCTGCAATTCCGAGGCAGCCTCCGCACCGCGCCGGACTTCGGTGCAGCCGGCGTCGAACAGCTTGTTCACGACGAACTCGTCAAAGAGCTTGGCGATGTGCGCGCAGCCGGTCGTCGCCCAGCCGACGATGGACACGAGCAGGTCAAGCACGCGGCGGTCGAGGTCGTGGCAGAGCTCGCCAAGGCGGGCGTTCCAGCGAACGAAGGTAGCGGCATACAGCTCGTCGAAGAAGAACTTCCCGCGCGACCACGCGAACTGCTCGGGGAACTGCTGCTCCAGCGGGTCTTTCTCATCGGGCTTCTCCGCAGGCAGCAATCCGTAGAACCACCAGCCCAAGCCGATGCCGCCTGCAACTACCACGCCGGAGACGACCAGCAGCGTGAGCGTGCCGGCGTTGAAGAGCTTGCCGGGACTCCAGTGCGCCGCCTCGCCAACGAGATACTCCGGCAGCCACGGCCAGAGCGGCGTGCTGACGAGCGTGAGCAGCACGGTGCAGGCGGCGAGGATTTGCAGCGGGAGCGTCATCACCGCCGGGCTTTCGTGCGGGTCGTGCGCGTGGGCGTCGCCGTGCGAATGCGAGTGGCCGTGGTCGTCGTGAGCCGTTTCGTGGCCACCGCGATACTTGCCCGCGAAGACGAAGCACATTTGCCGGGTCATGTAAAAGGCCGTGAGAAACGCGCCGCCGAGCCCGAGGAAGAACGGGATTTTGCTCGGCTGGTAGAGCCACGCGGCGTGGAGAATTTCATCCTTCGACCAGAAGCCGCAGAAGACCAGTGGCACGCCGGACAGCGCCATCATGCCGATGGCGTAGGTCGCGAAGGTCACGGGCATGTATTTACGGATGCCGCCCATGCGCCGGATGTCCTGCTCCTCGTGGCAGCCGTGGATGATGGAGCCGGAGCCGAGAAAGAGCAGTGCCTTGAAGAACGCGTGCGTGAGCAGATGGAACATCCCGACCGCCACGCCGCCGATGCCCAAGCCCATCATCATGTAGCCGAGCTGCGACACGGTGGAGTAGGCGAGGATGCGCTTGATGTCCGTCTGCGACACCGCGACGAGCGCGCCGAAGATGGCCGTGAGCGCGCCAATCCACGTCACGGCGGTCAGCGGAATGGGTTCGGACACGCCGGCCTGCTGCATCTCCATAAGCGGATACACGCGGGCGACGAGGAAGACGCCCGCCGCCACCATCGTCGCCGCGTGGATGAGCGCGCTGACGGGCGTGGGACCTTCCATCGCGTCCGGCAACCACACGTGCAGCGGGAGCTGGCCGGACTTGCCGACCGCGCCGGCGAAGAGCAGCAGGCCAATCGCCGAACTGGCCGCGAGGCCGCCGATGGTCGAGTGCGCGACCATCTTCGCCAGCGCGTCCTGTTCGAGGCAGCCGCGACCGGCATCATAGAAAAGCAGCGTGCCGGTCTCGGAGTAGAGCCAGACGATGCCGAGGAAGAAGAACACGTCGCCGATGCGCGTGGTGATGAAGGCCTTCTTGGCCGCCGCCGCCGCGCTGGGCTTGTGAAACCAGAAGCCGATGAGCAGATAGCTTGCGAGGCCCACCAGCTCCCAGCACATGAAGAGCAGCAGCAGGTTGTTCGCGATGATGAGGCCGAGCATCGCGGCGGCGAAGAGCGACAGGAAGCAGAAGAACCGCGTGAAGTTCTCGTCGTGGCTCATGTAGCCGACGCTGAAGATGAAGATGAGCGACCCGACGAAGGTAATCATCACCACCATCGCCGCCGTGAGCGGGTCCAGCACCCAGCCGAGGCGGACCACGGTGTCGCCGAGCGCGAACCAGTCGAAGTTGTGGACCTGCCGCGCCGCCGCGCCATGCTTGCCGAGCGTCGCCGCGAAGGCCACGAGCGACAGGAGAAACGACGCGCCCAGCGCACCGATGGCCAGCCCGGCTGAGAGCGAGCGATTGGGCCGCTTCAGCAACGCGCTGATACCCGCCGCCAGCAACGGCAGCGCGGGGATGAGCCAGAGGTTTTGGAGAATCCAGCTCATCCCTTCATGTCCTCCACCTTGTCCACGTTCGCGGTGCGGA
>CAIPBN010000778.1 GCA_903863315.1 uncultured Verrucomicrobiota bacterium
AAGTCTTCACGCCCGCTAACCTGAGCCGCACATTCGGCGTGCCCGTCGGCGTCCACCACGACGACCACGGTTGCGTGCATGTCGCAGTGGAGCCGCCTTCCCCCATTCCTCAGACCCAGGACGCCCGACCCTAGACCCCAAAGTGATTTCCGAATTCCTCAACTCCTGGCCGATGTTCTCGCAGTCGTATCTCTCTGCGCTGTTCGCGGGACTGCTGCTGTCGTTTCTCGGCGTCATCGTCGTGGCGCGGGCGCAGGTGTTCATCGCGGCGGCGGTCGCGCAGGCCTCCATGCTGGGCATCGCCTTGGACATGCTGCTGGGCACCGGCCAACCCGCCGCCTTCGCCGTCGCCTTCTCTGTCATCGCCGCGCTCGCCACCGGCACGCGCGCGCAACGCGGCGGCACCAGCCACGAGGAAATCACCGCGTGGATTTTCCTCATCGGCGCCAGTGGCTCCATCCTCCTGCTCGCCAAGCACCCCAACGGCCTCAAGTCCGTCCAAGCCACGATGGCATCGAGCATCATCGGCGCGGCGGCGGTGGATGTGTTTACGTTCGCGACGCTGGCGGCGGTCGGCGGCTTGTTCGTGCTCGCGCTGCGCCAGCGCATCGTGCTCTTGGTGTGTGACCCCGTGATGGCCGCCGCCGTCGGGATGCGAGTCGGCGCGTGGTCGCTCGGCCTCGCGACCGCACTGGGCCTGAGCACGGGGCTGGTCATCCGCTCATCGGGTCTGCTTTTCACCTTCGGCTGCCTCGTGCTGCCCGCGCTGGTGGCGAAGAATCTTTGCCGCGAGGCCGGCACGATGTTCTTCGTCGCGCCTGTTGTGTGCGTCGGCAGCGTGCTTGCCGGCCTCGTGCTGGCGAACCACTTCGATTTCCCGCCCGGTCAAATCATCGTCGCGCTCCTCGCCGCGCTGCTTGTCGGAAGCTGGGGTTGGCGCGAGTTCCGTGTCGTGTTTGGCAGCTAGCAGGCCACTCACATGAACCCAACCACAACCATCTTGCTCCACCCGCCGGTTTCCGTCGAGGCGCTTGAGCAACATTAGCGCAACGAGGACTGGGCGCGCGAGGCGGGCGGCTGGCAGCCGGAGGCTTACGTGTCTGACAGCAAACTACGGGACCGGGCATCCGGGAGCAACAAACTGGAAACTCTCATCATGGCCTTCCTCGCGGGCCATCGGGTGGAGAAGCTCATCGTGCAACTGCCCGCGTGACACATGACAAGGCGCGTCATCAACCAAAACCTCCTCATCGGCGTCGTGTTCATCCTAGGCGGCCTGGTCTTGGCCGGGCTGGGCTACTTGAACCCCATCATCGCCGCCGTGCTGCACAACGCCGGCTCGCTGCTGGTCGTGTTCAACAGCGCCCGCCTCGTCCGCATGGGCGAGCACCTCGAGCCATACACCCAACCCGCACGGCTCGCGCCCGCCGTGCTGGTGTCCTCTCCTTCGCTGGTTCCCGCATGAAGACGTCTGGCCGCATGTGTGGCCTCACGATGTCCGCGCCTGGTGCGGCGTGTAGCGGCATCCTAGGAGCGCCGGTAAACGACCCAATAGACCAGCCCCACCATCCCCGCGCCGCCGACGAGGTTGCCCAGTGTGACGGGCAGGAGGTTGTGGAGGAAACCAGCCCAGCTCAGGGCACCGGCGGCTGAGCCATCACTCAAGAACAGCCCGAGCGGAATGAAATACATGTTCGCCACACTGTGCTCGAACCCAGCGGCGACGAACGCGGAAATGGGGAAGATGATGGCGAGGATCTTGTCCGTGACCGTGCGGCCCGCCAGAGCGAGCCAGATAGCGAGGCAGACGAGCAGGTTGCACAGCACGCCTTTGAAGAACGCCTCGGCGAAGGGCAGTGCGCACTTCGCGGTCGCGATGGCGATGGCCGTCTTGCCCAGCGCGCCGCCGTTCATGTTTGCGTGGCCGGAGAGCGACACGAGCCACGCCAGTCCGGCGGCTCCGATGAAGTTGGCCACGAAGACGACAGCGAGATTCTCAAGCAGCTTGCCCGTCGTGATGCGGCGCGACACCCACGCCATGACGAGCAGGTTGTTGCCGGTGAACAGCTCCGCACCCGCGACCACGACGAGGATTAGTCCGAGCGAAAAAACCACCCCGCCCAGCAGGCGGCTGACGGCGAAACTGAGCGAGCTGTCGCTGAAGACAACTGTGGCGTAGAGCGCGCCCAGCCCGATGAAGCCGCCCGCGAGCACGCCCAGCGCGATCATCGAGAGCAGCGGCAGGTTCGCCTTCGTCACGCCGACGTTCTCGACCCGCTCGGCGATTTCTTTCGGCGAGTAGCAGTCGAAGCCAAAGACTTCAGGCATAGGTCACGCTTTCTCCACCGCCACCGCCACGACCTTGTATTCGGGCGTCATTGTGACGTGGTCGCGGCCGGGGCCGGTGACTTGGTTCAAGTGGCTTTCCACAGCGTGAAAGGTGGCGAACAACTCGCCTGGCTTCACCCGCACATCCACGCGGATGGGCATGACTGCCTTGCCGTGACGGCTGCGGACGAGGACTTGGTCGCCGTCGCGCAGGCTGAGTCGCTCGGCATCGGCGGGGGCAAGGTCGAGCGTGTCGGTGGTGCGGAGCAGGGCGTTGGGCGTGCGACGCGTCATCGTGCCGGCGTTGAACTGGTAGAGCGTGCGGCCCGTGGTGAGCAGGAACGGAAACTCCGCGCATGCCGCTTCCTCGCTGGCCGCGTAATCCACGCGCTTGAGCGGCGCGCGCGGGCCGTGCGGGAAGCTCTTGGTGTGCAGGATGGCGGTGCCGGGATGGTCTTCGCTTGGGCAGGGCCACTGCAATCCACCGTGCTTGATGCGCTCGTAAGTGATGCCCGCCCCTGCCGGCCAGACGCGGCGGACTTCACTCCAGATTTCCTCGGGCGAGGTGAAGTTGAAGCCGGTCTCCGCGTGCATCGCCTTCGCGACGGCGCAGATGATTTGCCAGTCCGGCTTCGAGTTGCCCAGCGGCTCGAAGGCCTTGCGCACACGTTGCACGCGGCGCTCGGAGTTCATGAACGTGCCGTCCTTCTCGAAGGACGAGCACGCGGGCAGGAAGACGTGGCCGAACTCACGCGCCAGCTCGTTCATAAAGAGGTCCTGCACAATCACGAGGTCGAGTTTGGCGAGTGCCGTGCGCGTGGCGGTGGTGTTCGGGTTCGTGAATGCCACGTCGTAGCCGATGGCCCAGAGCGCCTTGAGCTTGCCGGTGCCGGCGGCGTCCACCATCTCCATCAGGTTCAGGCCCTTCGTGCGCGGCAGCGGGGCTTGCCAGACGGTCTCGAAGAGGTCGCGCGCCGACTCGGGCGCGACGTAGCCGGTGAGGTTGCCCGGCTCGCAGCCCATGTGCGCGGAGCCTTGCACGTTGTTCTGGCCGCGCAGCGGGTTCACGCCGGAGCCGGGCTTGCCGAAATTTCCGGTGAGCAACGCGAGGTTCACGAGGCACATCACGCCCTCGGTGCCCTGGATGTGCTCGGTCATGCCGAGGCCGTGGAAGCACATCGCCGGCTTCGTGGTCGCGTAGAGGCGCGCGGCCTGGCGAATCAAGTCGGCGGCAACTCCCGTGAGTAGTGCGGCCCGCTCCGGCGTCCACGCCCCTATGAACTCGCGGAAGGCCGCAACGTCGTCCACGCGGTCGTGCAAGGCGTCGGAGTCCACGAGGTTCTCGGTGACGATGACGTGGGCAAGCGCGTTGAGCAGCGGGACGTTCGTGCCGGGATGGAGCGAAAGATGAACGTCCGCGAGCCGGGCCAGTTCAGTGGCGCGCGGGTCAATCACGATGAGCTTCGCACCCCGCAGCACGGCCTGCTTGATGCGCGCGCCTACGACGGGGTGGGCTTCCGTCGGGTTGCAGCCGCAGACAAGGAAGGCGCTGGCCTGCTCGATGTCATCGAAGCAGTTCGTCGCCGCGCCGGTGCCGAGCGTGGCCTTCATGCCGGCGGCGGTCGGCCCGTGGCAGACGCGGGCGCAGCAGTCCACGTTGTTCGTGCCGAGCACGACGCGCGCGAACTTCTGCGCGAGGTAGTTTTCCTCGTTCGTCCCGCGCGCCGAGCCGAGCACGCCGATGCTGTCCGGGCCGTCACAAGCGAGAATCGCGGAGAGTCGCCCGGCGACGAAGTTTACGGCTTCCGGCCAAGTGACTTTCTGCCAAGTCCCATTCTGGCGGATCATGGGTTCGGTCATCCGGTCGGCGGCGTGCGTGAACTCGAAGGCGTAGCGGCCCTTCACACAGAGGTGGCCCTTGCTCACCGGCGCGTCGAGGACGGGCTTCACCTGCACGATGCGGTCGCCGCGCGTGCCGACGTTCATCTCGCAGCCGGTGCCGCAGTAAGGACACGTCGTGCGCGTCCACTTCTCCG
>CAIPBN010000779.1 GCA_903863315.1 uncultured Verrucomicrobiota bacterium
AGCAGCACGATGGCGGCGATGCCGAGCAGCACCGAGGTGACAATGATGAGCGGCGTGAGCTTGGAATCAATGAACGCCCGCGCGATGCGGCCGGCGAGGCCGAGCGAATGGGGAGCTGGTGCGTCGGCGCTCATGGCTTCACCTGCAAGGGTTGGCCGTCGGTCAAAGTGGCCGCGCCTTCCACCACGAGCGATTCACCGGAGTTGATGCCGGAGACAATCTCAAGCTCGGCACCAAGTCGCTTGCCGGTCTTCACCAGCCGCATCTGCGCCTGCTGGCCGGCGACGACGAAGACCAGTTCCATCTGCCCACGCACGACGACCGCGCTGGCCGGCACGCGAAGCGCGTTCACCTCGGCGACGGGAATGGCGACGCGGCCAAACTGCCCGCTGCGCAGACCGGAGGTCGCGGGCAGGTCGAGTTTCACGAGGAACGTGCGGCTGCCGGCGTCGGCAGCGGGGGCGATTTCGCTGATGCTGCCGGACAGCTCCGGCTTCAACGCGGCGATGTGCACAGGCAGTTGGTCGCCGAGTTTGAGATTGGCGAGCAACGCTTCCGGCACGTCGGCTTCGAGTCGGAGTGCGGCGGGATTTTCCAGCTCCAGCATCGCGCGCCCCGGCGTGGCGAGGTCGCCCACATCGGCGCGCTTGTGCGTGATGACGCCATCGAAGGGTGCGAGAATCTTCGTGTAGCCAAGCTGCGTCTCCGCTTCGGTCACAGCGGCGGCCGACATGCGCTGGCGGGCTTGCACGGCATCGAATTCCTGCTGCGTCACCGCCTTGTCGGCGATGAGCTTCTGGAAGCGCTGCAAATCCTTCGCCGTCTGCTCGCGCAAGGCCGTGGCCTGGTCGAGCCGCGCCTGAATCTCGCGCGCGTCGAGCTGCACGAGCAACTGGCCGGCCTTCACCGCCTGCCCCGGCGCGACGAGCATCCGCTCGATGCCGCCACTGACCTTTGCCGATACGGCGGCGGACAGCTTGGGCCGCACGGTGCCGACGATTTCCTCCACGGCAATACGCCGCTGCGACTCGACCTTTTGCACGCGCACTGAGGCCGTTGGCAGCGGCGGCGCGGAAGGCGACGCGGGCGTTTCATGCCGTTTGCACCCCGCCAGCAGGGCGACGACGAGAAGAGGGAACAGGAGTTTCATGGCTTCAATTCCAGTTTAGGTGGTAGTTCACCCGGATGTCGGCGGCGCAGGTCATCGAGCAGTGCGCGGCCCTGCTCATCTTCGGCTCCCGGCTCGAAGCCCTCGGCACGCAGCAGTTCCTGCAAGGACATGGCATCCTCGACCTTGACGCGGGCGGGCATTGCTTCCGCGCGGGCGAAGACATCCGCCACCGTGTCGAACATCGCGACGCGACGCACGTTCTCCGGCAGCGCGAGATAGAGATAGTAGTGCAGCCACGTCCCGCGATGGGTCAGGACAAAGCTGCAATGCCGCGAGCTGGAGTCGTCCGGCGCGCAGCCTTCCTGCACGACCATGAACGGCCCCCGGCCCTCCGTGTGCAGCAGCTTGCTCAGTTCCAGCAACTGGAAGTCCTGGTAACTGTTCGTGATGGTGCGGGTGGCGAGCATGGTGTGCGGCAGACGTCGTTGGCAGTTAGAGCATCAGTCCGGTGAGCGGTCCCGGCCAGACTCAGGCTTGTCGGTCACTCACCGCACTTTGGCCCGCAGCAGTCGCCGCCCGGCTGGCCGCGCCCGACTCCCAGCCGGCGGAGGATGTTGCACGCTGGGCAGAAGCCGGTGAGCGCGGACTGAATCAGGTTCACCCCGACGAACACCGCAAGCCAGAGCCAGTGACGGTTGACGAAGTGTGCGAGCGCCAGACTGGTGAGGACCATGGTGCCGGCGAGGATGCGGATGGCGTTTTCCATTTTCATGTTGCCTTTCGGTTCGGGCCGGCCCACTTTGCCGCCAGCACTACTGAATGAGTATATGCTCATATAAATACTGTCAAGCCCCGTGACGCCATGAAAGCGAACAAGCTCCCTCCCGAGGCTCTGGAACTCGTCGCCGCCCGCTTCCGCGTGCTGGGCGAGCCGAACCGCCTGCGACTGATCTCCGCGCTGGAGCGGGGCGAAAAGAACGTCACCGAGCTGGTGGAGGAAACGGAGCTGACCCAAGCCAACGTCTCGCGGCATTTGCAGACGCTCACCGAGGCGGGCCTGCTGGGCCGGCGCAAGGAGGGGCTGAACGTGTATTACTTCATCGCGGACGAGTCGCTGTTCAAGCTGTGCGAGCTCGTCTGCTCGCGGTTGCAGAAAGACCTTGCGACCAAGGCGGCGGCCTTCGGCAGGTGAGTGACGCGGGTCTGGACTTCAAGGTTTTCACGCTGACCAGGCCGTGCTATCGCTGCGGATATCTCATGAGCCATACACTTCCGCCCGCACTTCACCGGCTGCTCCCGTTCTGGGTGGACAACGAAGGCACCGCCCACTATCGCGGCAAGCTGCGCACCGCCAAGCACACCCGCATGGACAGAACCTAACTAATCATGGCTCAAGGAACTAAGCGTTCACTCTGGTTTTTGCTGGCCGTGCTCTGCGTTTCCGGGCTGGCTGCTTGGCTCCTCCTTCGCGACCCCCGCTACGACGGCAGAACAGTCGAGGAATGGTTTGCCGCATGGCAGGTGAGCGGCACAGACAAGCTAGAAGTCTGGGTTCCCGGCCAACCCGCCTTCGACAAGCGCGCAGTCCGCAAGCTCCTCCAAATTGCCAACAGCTCTGATGGCCGCGAAGTGCGAATCCGCGCAATCGTAATCCTCGGCCAGATTGGGACGGAAGCAACAGACGCGGTCCCAACGCTGACAAGATTACTTGGCGACAGTGACTCATGGGTCAGCTACGCCGCAACCTGTGCTTTGGTCCGACATGGTCCGACGACGGCCATGTCAGGAATCGTGGAGCTGCTTTCCAGCGGCAACAAGCCGTCGGTGCTAGGAGCGCTGCTCACACTTACCGAGTTTGGACCCAAGGCAAATGTGGCGGCGGGAAAGGTTGAACCACTGAGTCGGAGCGATGACCCCGACATCGCGAAAAATGCTGCCTACTGCCTGCGGTCGATTCAGGGCAAGGCTTCGAGATGACAAGGCCATCACCCGCGCGGCTCGTTTGAGTTTGGGAATAGCTTGCCCCGGACATCCTGCCGGTCCTCGATGCACGGCGAATGATTCCCCGCTGGCGTTCGTCCCTTTCGCGCTGCAAATTCATCCCGTGCCCAGCATTGAACGGACAATTCAGGTCAGTTGGCGTCATCAGGTGCATTTCACCCACGGCGTCTTCAATCCCGCCAATCCCGTGCTCCGCGACGTGCTCGTGGGCGGTGGCGGCGCGACCCGGCGCAAGGGACTCGTCGTCGTGGATGAGGCGCTCGCCAAGTCCCAGCCCGGCCTGGAGCGCGCCATCACGGACTACTTCGCCACGCACGGCGACGCGCTGGAGCTGGTGCGCTCGCCCATCGTCATCGAGGGCGGCGAGCGGGTGAAGAACTCCTACTTCCACGTCTCGGAAATTCACTCGCAAATTGACCGCTACCACATTGACCGCCACGCCTATCTGCTCTGCGTCGGCGGTGGCGCGCTGCTGGACATGGTCGGCCTCGCGGCGAGCACCGCGCATCGCGGCATCCGCCATGTGCGCATCCCGACGACGACCTTGAGCCAGGACGACTCCGGCGTGGGCGTGAAAAACGGCGTCAACGCGTTCGGAAAAAAGAACTTCATCGGCACCTTTTGCCCGCCCTTCGCGGTTATCAACGACTTCCAGCTTCTCGCCACGCTGTCCGCCCGTGATCAGCGCGCCGGATACGTGGAGGCCGTGAAGGTCGCGTGCATCCGCGACGTGGAATTCTTCAACGCCATCGAGCGCGACGCGGAGGCGCTGGCCGGGTTCGAGCCGGCGGCGATGCAGCGGCTCATCTACCACTGCGCCGAGCTGCACCTGAACCACATCGCGACGAGCGGTGACCCCTTCGAGTTCGGCAGCGCACGGCCGCTGGACTTCGGGCACTGGGCGGCGCACAAGCTGGAGCAGCTCTCCGAATACAAGCTCCGCCACGGCGAGGCGGTCGCCATCGGCATCGCGCTGGACGTGCTCTACGCAAAG
>CAIPBN010000780.1 GCA_903863315.1 uncultured Verrucomicrobiota bacterium
CGAAGTCGGATCGCGGGGACATCGTCCGCCAGCGGTCAAACAACTGCAAAATGGAGCTGGCCAAACTCTTCCTCATCGCGCCCAGCACTCCCTCGGTGCAAAAGGAGTTGGACAAACTAAAAGCGGAAGTGGAGCGGCTGGGTTTGGAAAACCATCAGTTGCGCCGTCAGGTGGAACTGCTCTCCAGCCAGTCGCCGAATCGCAACCCTCCCGCCCCCACTGCCGCAGCCCCCACCCCTCCCGCACCCCGGATTCCCCTGGCCGCCAGTATCGCCCCCGCTCCGCCCTCCACTCCGCCCACTCCGGCTCCCGCGCCAAAGCCCCCCAAAGCCCCGGCCGCTCGTTCACATGTGGTGAAGTCCGGCGACACCCCCGCCACCATCGCCCGCCAGCACAGCGTGAAACTGGAAGCGCTGCTGGCCGCGAACCCCGGCCTCGATCCCAAGCGCCTCAAGATCGGGCAGACGCTCACCATTCCCGCGCCATGAGGCCCGCCCTTCCCCCGCGTCCGCCATGCTGAAGACGCTCGGCTTCCTCGCCCTCACCGCGTTCTGGATCACCATGAACGTGCTGCTCTGGCGTTCGGAATTCCGGGGCGAAGGCGAAGGCACGCCGGTGCCGCTGACCTCGGTGTGGGAGAAGGTGCTGCGCGCGCCCGATGATTCGCATCTCGAGGTCTTCCATCAGAAGCGCAAAATCGGCCACCTCCGCTGGTCGGCCACCGCCGGTGAGCAGGCCGCCACCAATGCGCCCAACGCCAACCCAAACTTGGAGGAAGGCATGATCCAGCGGGTGGGCGGCTACACGATCGACATCCTGGACGGGCGTTTCGACCTCGGGGCGGACCGGCGGCGCATCCGCTTCACGATGAACAGCTCGTTCACCACGAATCATCAATGGCAGTCCTTCAACATGCAGTTGAACCAGCGGCCCATGAGTCTCGACCTCTCGGCCGCCGCCACCAACCAGACCGTCTCCGTCCGCTATCAGGACAACGACCAGTCCATCCAGCGCACCCTGACCTTCGCGCAACTGCGTGACCCCGCGAAGCTGCTGCAGGAGATCGTTGGCCCGGTCCCGCTGGGCCTGCTCACCGGCGGGCTGCTGGGCGGGGCGGCCACCCCGGACTCACCGGCGGAGCTCACGGCCTTGCCCGCCCTCCAGCGCTTCACCCTCGGGCTCCAGTGGGACAGCCGCCTGGACTGGATCAAGATCGGGCAGGCCAAGCTGCGCTGCTACCGGCTCCACACCCGCTGGCTCGACAAGCATCAAATCACCATTTACGTCAGCCGGGTGGGCGAAATCCTGCGCGTGCAACTGCCCAACGACATCGTGCTCCAGAACACGCGGATGCTGCTGCTGTGAACCCCGGCGCGCGGCCCCACCTTCAATGCCAACGCCTGGATGACGCCCAGCCAAGCAGCCCGGAGCACCGCCGTTTCCCATGATCGAACTCATCAATCTCACGAAGCGCTTTGGCGACCTCACCGCCGTCAACGACGTGACCCTCACGGTGAAGCGCGGGGAGTTCTTTGCCGTGCTGGGCCCCAATGCCGCCGGCAAGACCACCACGATCAAGATGATCACCGGCCTGATCAAACCCACGGCCGGTCGCGTCCTGGTGGCCGGCCATGATGTGCAGGCCGAGCCCTTGGAGGTGCGCCGCCGCCTCGCCTACGTGCCCGACTTCCCGTTCCTCTACGAAAAGCTCACGCCCTGGGAATTCTTCCGTTTCATCGGGCAGTTGTTCCGCATGACGGAGGAGCACATCGAAACCGCCGCGCGCGAGCTCATCCCGCGCTTCAACCTCGAACCGTATCTGCGCAAGTCCGTGGAAGGCCTCTCCCACGGCACCCGCCAGCGCGTCGCCATCGCCGCCGCCCTGCTGCACGATCCCGAGGTGTTTGTGATCGACGAGCCAATGGTGGGCCTCGATCCGCATCACGCGCGCGTGGTAAAGGACATCCTCAAGGAGCGCTCCTTGAAGGGGATGACGGTCTTCCTCTCCACGCATCAGCTCAGCGTGGCCGAGGAAATGGCGGACCGCATCGGCATCATCCATCAAGGCCGGTTCGTGGCCGTGGGGACGAGCGAGGAACTCCGCCGGCAGAGCGGCTCGGACGGGGTGCTGGAACATTCCTTCCTGGCGCTGACCCGGCAGGAGGCAAACCTCAGCGAGGAAAACGCCGCGAAGTCTAAAACATAGCCCCGCTGGGCGAGGGGCGTGCCCGCCACTTCCGAATTGGACCACCACGGATGGACACCGATGCACACGGATAAAACCAAAACCCTGATACCAACTACGTGAATGCCTTGGTGGCATCACGCTGGTGCATTCGCCGCCCGTTCGTGTATCCGCACGGTCCGCTGGTTCGAGACGCGGCCTGCGGGGCTCCCTCTCCCAGCGGGAGAGGGCCGGGGTGAGGGAGAACGGCCACGAGCGCTCCACCGCTTGGAAGAAACTGAGCTGCCCCTATGATCGGCAGATCGTTTTTCCTCGGCGACAATGGATGCGCCGATCTCCGATCCGGCGGGAGCGCGGCGGTCTGGTTCGCGCCGGGTCGGAGACCGGCGCTCCGGCTGCAAAGTAGGACCGCGCGTCCCGCCGGTCTTTCTAACTACCGTCTCCGCACAAGCGGCTCTCTCCAGTTGGATGTCAGAGCCTGTCTGAAAATGGGGCGGGGTCCTGTTTTCAGACCGGCTCTCAGGCTGGCAGCACTGACCTGCCCGCCTACGCCGGCGGTGCGGGCGCGGGAGCCGGCGCGGGTGCCGGGGCCGGGCTTGCCGGCTCGCTCGGCTCCGGTGCCTCGCCCGGCAGCGTCTCGTAGGACAGGCCGTAACTCCGCATCACCTCCCGCGCCGTGCCCGCCTCCAGCCGGCGCGTGCTGTGCCGCAGCTCGTCAATCAGATCATCCACCACCACCTGCGCCTGTGGCCGCAGCGCGCGCAGCTTCTCCAGCAACGCCTGCAAATCCCGGTCCACCGGCGTCACCTCGCCGCGCTCGCGGATCGCGTCCGTCAGCCTCGCCTGCAACTCCGCCGCGCTGGGGTTCGTCATCGCCGGGAAGCCCATCGCCACCGCCGCCGCGTCCCCGGCCACCAGCTCCTGCGCCACCGTGCGGCGCTCCTCCTGGGTGCCCAGCGGCGGCAGCTCCGCGCTGTGGTTGAGCTTGTGGCAGTCCAGCACCGCCACCGAATGCTTCAGCCGGAACGTCCGCCGGCCCAGCACCGCCACGTAATCCCGCACATACACGTCCAGCAGGTCCTCCGCCGTCTGCGCCTCGCCCACCTCCTTCGTCACCTTGCCCTCCAGCAACTGCCGCTGCGTGACCAGGCTGGCAAACCCCGGCACCGTCGTCTCCCCCGCTGTCCGGTCGTTCAGAAACGCCGCCGCCGCCGTGATGACACTGGCGGGGACATACGTAATCCCCTTGGCCGCGTCAGCGGCGGTGGTGCGGAGGGCGGTGGCGATGAACGCCGCGCGGGCGTCATCCGATTCTGGAACTCTCATCCTTGGCATAATTTGACTCTCCTTCGTTGGTTTGGTTGTGGTTGAACTCCTGCAATCCAGAAACCCACCTCCGGCGGTGCACGCGCCTCCACGGCGACGTGTTTGGAACCGACGGGTTAAATCTCTGGAACGGCGCTTTTCTGCCAAAACCCACCCCCGCCTCGCAAGCCCTTTTTTCGCCTGGCCGCATAACGGACCGCACTCGGACCGCAGACCGCAATCCTCTACTCTCTCTCCTCTCTCCTCTCTCCCCCATCCGCCATCCGCCACCCTCTCTCCTCTCTCCTCTACCCTCTATTCACTATCCTCTATCGTCTCTCCACACCCCCCTTCCCCTTTCAACTCTCACCTTTCACCTTTCAACTTCTCGAAAACCCTCTTGCCCCCTCCGCCCCGTCTGGCAACACTCGCGCCGTTCCCACGGAGCAATAATAAAATCATGGCGCGCATCAAATCCCCGGCGGCTGCCCAATCCACCGCCACCATCGGCTTCGAAGCCAAGCTCTGGCTCACCGCCGACAAGCTGCGCAACAACATGGACGCGGCTGAGTATAAGCATGTCGTCCTCGGCCTCATCTTCCTCAAATACATCTCCGACACCTTCGAGGAACACCGCGCCAAACTCCTCGCCGGTCAGGGCGATTACGCCGGGGCCAATGCCGAAGACCCGGACGAATACAAAGCCGAGAACGTCTTCTGGGTGCCCGCCGATGCCCGCTGGTCCCACCTCCAGGCCAACGCCAAGCAGCCCACCATCGGCAAGACCGTGGACGACGCCATGGTCGCCATTGAGCGCGACAACCCGCGCCTCAAAGGCGTCCTGCCCAAGGACTACGCCCGCCCCGGCCTCGACAAACACCGCCTCGGCGAACTCATCGACCTCATCGCCACCATCAGCCTCACCGCCG
>CAIPBN010000781.1 GCA_903863315.1 uncultured Verrucomicrobiota bacterium
GAGAAGGATTGGGACAAAGCGGGCTATGACGGCGCGCTGCTGACTCTCGGCCAGGTCAAGGGCAAGCAGTACGGCATGGGCTTCTCGCTCTTGACGCCGATCATCTATTTCAACGCCGACCTCGTTAAGGACACCCTCAACTATAACTACACCGATTTAGCGGTCCTTGGCATGACGGTGTAGTTCCATTCAGGATGGAAGGTGTCACCTCGGATGTCGAGGCGTTCCATCTCGGCCTTGCCGACCTTGATGCCTTTCTCGTAGGTCCGTGTATCGAGCGCACTTTTGATCTTGAGACCGGTCTTCGTTTTTGTTGCGGCGATCAGATCGACCACGGTGGCGCGATCTGCGAGCGGCCGGCCTCGCCAGTTCTGCGTGATGTGACAAAACATCCGGTGTTCGATCTTGTTCCACTTGGAAGTACCCGGCGGATAGTGGAGGACCTTGATGGTCAGCCCCGTCCGGTCGGCGAACTTCTGCAGTTCGACTTTCCACAGCCGCACGCGCGCGCCATTCGAGCCGCCGCAATCGGCGGTTATCGTCAACTGCCGTGCCTTGGGATAGCGCCGCCGGCCCATTTTCTTGAGCCAGGTGGCAATGGCCGACACAGCGAACTGGGCGGTGTCGTGCGTGATCCCGACGCTCACCCAACCGCTGTTCGCCGCGATGTCGTACACACCATAGGGCGCGACCTTGCCGAGGTTCTTGTCCTCGAAGTCGTGCACCTTGACGCGTTGGGGCTCGCCCTTCGGCCGATAGTCCGTGCCGCCGTTGCGATAATTGCCGATCAACTCCTTTTTCTTCGTGTCGACCGAGATGACGGGTTGCCCGGCGGCCTGAGCCGCCACAACCTCGACATTGATATGGTCGAACTGGGCATTGCGGTCCGGATGCCTGGAGCCCTCTTCAGCCTTGCGGTTCGCCTGACGGGAGAACCCGAGTTCGCACAACAGCTTGCGCACGCTGTTGGGGCTGATCGAATGGCCCATTCCGGTCAGGCTCGCCGCAAGCTTGTCGAGGCTCTTCGACACCCACAGCAGCGGACGCACCGGATCGCCCAACGTCACTGGCTCCACCAGGCGCCTGAGGTCATCGAGCAGCGTCGGATCGCGCTTCGTCAGGGGCCGCGGGCCGCCACCGTCACGGCGCATCCGGCCGGCCGAAAGTGCCGGCCCATCGAGGTCCTTCAGGCCACGCTCGATCGTGCTGCGTGCCAGCCCGCTGATCTCCGAGACCGCCACCAAGCCACCCCATCCGGCAGCCCGCGTCTCGCTCGCAGCAAACAATCGACGGCCGCGCTCGTCCCGCTTCGAGCCGTCCGCATCCCACCGTCGCCCGATCGCTTGTTTGTCTATCATACGCACTGGATACCGCCGTCATCGGCTACCCGGAATCCGTCATGCCCGAGTCACAAAGCCGCATCGACCACACACCAAATGCGATTCGTTAATCGTTGAGGCTGTCCTTAGTCCGTGCCTGCACTTGTTGGACGGCGCCAGCACGGTAAGTTGCCGCCAATGAGTGCCAAAGCGCCCCCGCCGACCGATCGGATTCTGCGGGCCATTCTCTCGATCATATTCTCGGTCCTGTGCTTCTCCGTCCTGAACGCCATGTCCAAGACGCTGAGCCAGACCTATCCGGTCATCGAGGTGATCTGGGGCCGCTACGTGTTCGCCTTCGTCTTCATGATGGCGATCTTCCTGCCACGGGCCGGTATGGCGCTGTTCCGCTGGCACAATGTGCCGAGCCA
>CAIPBN010000782.1 GCA_903863315.1 uncultured Verrucomicrobiota bacterium
AACTCGGGTTAGCGTTCCGGTGTGTCCACCGAACGAGTCCCTCTCCACGCCAAGCCTCTGCAAGATAGTGACGAAGAGCTTCGCCAGCGGCAGTTCTTCCACTTCCATCTTGCTGTTCCATCCAGCATCGCTGGCAATGCCGGCACCGGCCTGGTTGTCCTCATTCCCTTTGCCGAACTTGAGATAGCGGCCGTTGGTAAAGCCGAGGTTTTTGCCCCCCGCGGAAATGATCGGATAGTTCCGTGACAGGTGGAAGCTGCTGGAAGCCGAGCCATGCATCGCGAAGGTGTTGTCCAGCATGTTGCCCTTGCCGTTCGGCTCGGGAGTGTTCTTCAGTTTCTGCACGAACCGACCGAATTCCTCGGCCTGATAGCGATTATAGGTGCCAAGGTTCTGCCAGCCGCCAGGCTCCTTGACGGCATGAGTCAGGCCATGGGCGCCGCCAAGCCCGACGGCTAGTGACAGCAGGTCGTGGGGACCTTCGCCATTTTCCCGCCCCAACTGAAACGTCGCGACGCGAGTCGAATCGCTCAGGAAGGCGAGGTAGATCAATTCATACATCGTCTGGAAATAGAGTCTGGCCTCTTTGGGTTCGGCGTCCAGATGCAGGTTGCGGGTATCCACCTTGGGAATCGGAGCATCGATCCACTTTTGGGCCTTCGCGAGCTTCAACTCGGTATCACGCACGGCATCCAGATACTGTTGGAGCGTCTGCTGGTCGTGCTTGGAGAGCTGGCGTCCCAGCGAGCGAGTGTTGTCAATCAGGAGATCGAGGGCGCTCTTGCTTCTCGCCAGTCGTTCAGCTGCGTCCCGGCCGCTCGTCACGAACAGCAGGTCGAAGATTTGCTTTGGCTTGTTCATCGCAGGAATTGGCCGCCCTTCACGATTGAAGGACTGGGTCTGGGCTCCCCGAGGCCCCCCAACTCCGCCATTGGTCGACATGACCAGCGAAGAATGCCGGGTGAAGCCGCCGGCGTGCTCCGCATAGGCCTGATCCAGCGAGATCGAATTCTGATACGGACCGTGCCCCCCAATGGGTGCACCCGTCAAATATTGGTCGGCATTGGAATGGCCGTGGACGTTTCTGGCCGCAGGATGAGAAAGGCCGGAATAGATCGTGACGTCGCTGCGCAGCGGATCGAGCACATCCAGCACCTTGGTAAATTCGAAGTCCTCTTCGCCGCCCCGGGGAAACCAGCTCCAATCATTCCACGCGGGATCAGACTTGAGCGGCAAACCTACCCCGTCCGGATGGTAGATGCTGACAAAACGCTTCGGGGTCTCGTCCTTGCTCAGTCCGCCCGCCGCAAACGTTTCGAACCAAGGCAACGCAAGCGCCACACCAGCACCGCGAAGAAACGCCCGGCGGCTCAGCGTGACGGATTTATCGCTCATCGGATCTTTCATGCTTACTTGGAGTTAAAGATGTTGCTGCTGACGATCAGGTTTATCAGGTCACCCAGGCCGTCACCCCGTCGCCGGAATTGTGCGGTCAAGCTGTCAATGTCAGCACGGTCGTTGAAAGAAAGCGGCCTGCCAAGCGCATAAGCCGTCAGCTTATGCACCATCGCCCGGGCAAATTGATCCTGCCGGTCCGTGAGCAAATAGCGTTTGAGCCCATCGACCCCGGCCAGCGTCTGCCGGTTGAACAGTTCGGCGGTCGCATCGACCGGCTGGTTCTTGATGCTGGTCCGGAAGACTCCGAGGGCATCGTAGTTCTCAAACGCAATGCCCCACGGATCGATCCGCGAGTGGCACGAGAGGCAGGCCGGTTTGTTCCGGTGATCGACGATCCGTTCCTTCAACGTCATTTTGAGAATCTCCGGATTCGTCAGATCGACTTGCGGGACATTGGGCGGCGGTGGCGGCGGCGGATCGTCCAGGATGCGTTTCATCAGCCAGACGCCCCGCTTGAGGGGATGGGAATCCTTGCCGTCGGAGTTCATCGTCATGATCGCCGCACCGGTCAAAAGGCCGCCCCGATTCGCCTGCGGGGCGATTGACACCTTGCGGAACTGCGGGCCGTAAACCTTGGGAATCCGATAGTGGGTCGCGAGCCGTTCGTTGACCACGGCGTAATCGGAATGGAGGAAATCCATGATGCTGCGGTTGTGCCTCAGGACTTCATCAAAGAAGGCGACCGGCTCTTTCTGCATGGCTTCCCGCAACGCACTGTCCGTGACATGCGTCACACTGTTCATCCGGTCCAACCCCAGCCATTGCTCAACGAAGTGCCGGGGGAATCGTTGCGAACGCGGGTCGGCCAGCATGCGCTTCAGTTGAGCCGTCAGGACCTCCGGCTTTCTGAGCTTTCCCTGCTCCGCGAGTTTCAGCAATTCGTCGTCAGGAATGCTGGACCACAAAAACACGGAGAGGCGGCTGGCAAACTCCAGCTCACTGATCCTGGCCGGGGATTTGGTCTCGTTGGCCTTTAGTCCTGGACTCAGATGGAGGAAGGACCGCAGCGAACCGAGGAATCCCTTGGTCTCGCTGGCCTCCACTCTTTGCGTCACGTAGATGAACTCCGGGGTGGCCAGCGCAGTCGCCAGCACTTCCACCATGGCCTCTTCGAACGTCGGGAACTCCGGCCGATACTTTGCAAACAGGGCCATGAACTGGTTGATTTCCGGGGCGGTGACCGGTCGCCGCCAGACGCGTTTTAGGAATCGGTTCAGCACCTCGCGGCCATAGATCTGATCGTCACCCTTGTGGCTGCTCGCAATGAAGATGTCGGTGTGCGTCTTCGGGGGCCATTGCTCGTAAAACGGAGCGACGATTTCGATGCGGTCGATCAGAATCTGGAGCGGTTCTTCGCCGCCGGGGGCATTCGAGACGTTGAGAATGTGCAGGAACTCATCCCGCCGGGGGAACGTCGTGGTGAGCTTCCGGAAAGGGTTCCGTTGGATGTCACCCAGTGGGATATCGAAGTAAATGAACTCGGGGTTGTCGGCCGATGCTGTAACCGGGATGTCGTGCTCGCTAACCACCTGCGAATAGTTGGCGTTGTTGCTGGTGTGGGCACTGAAACTCAGACGCAGGCTTGCATGTTCGTCCGGGTTCATCGTCGAGCGACCGGCGCGGATGCGAACGCGCATGGTGCCTTCGTCGGGTAGAAAGCGATCCAGATCCAGCTTCAACTCGCTGGCCCGGGGAAGCACCAGCACGACCGGAGAAACGGCGGGATTTTGTCCGGCCACCGCCTCCGCCCGGGGCAACGACTTGCCGGCGGGAAACGGGAGGCTCTCGCCGGTCTCCCGGTTAAATAACTGCTGCTGGTTCTTGACCTTCTTGTTGTTCGTTTTCTTTTCGGACGCCTTGGCCTCCTTTCCGGACGCCGCCTTGGCCATCTCTTCCCGCATCGAGATGAGGTAGGTGACGGCGGGTGGACGCTCCCCGCTCACCGTGGCTCGCTTGAGGGCCTTCAGTCCGATCTCACGATAGGTCTCAAACTGCATGGCCGACATCTGCAGCAGTTCCGAGCTGTTCTTGAAACCGTCTTCCGATGCGGTTTCCGGGGGCAGCTTGTTCGGGAGGGCATGGGGCAGGCCCAGCAGGTCCTGCAGGGCGTAGTTGTATTCGTAATTCGTCAGCCGGCGAAACGACGAATGCTGCCCGCTGTTGCGGCGGACGAGGGACGCCGTGTTCAGTTCCCCGCTGAGCCAGTCTACGATGCGTCCGCGATCCGCATGCGCGAGCGCATAATCCGGTTCGTCCTTGGGGGGCATCTCTGACTTGCTGACGGCGTTGAACACCTCGCGCCACCGCTCCACGTCCGGGCCGGTCACCAGGTCTGGATTCAGTTGATCGATGCGAAGTCTGCCCTTGGACTTTTCGGGACCATGACAGGCCAGGCAGTTCTTTTTCAGGATCGGCCCCACCGATTTTTGAAAGAAAGCGACGTTCGCCTTTGGCATGATGCCAGGGGCGCGCGCGACTTCCTTGGTCTCCTTCAAAAAACTGGATTTTAAGCGTCCCTGTTCTTTGGCCGTTTCCAAAGAGATCGGAGTCTCCTGCCCACTGGCTGCAAGAATCGCCCATGCGCTTCCGAGCAGAAGCAGCACCGTGTTATTTAGAAGCTTCACCTGATGGTTATTTGCTTTTGGACGCCGCACGGTTCACAACACGGCCAGCAGCTTCTTCGGGTCAATGGCCCTAGAGATCTCTGCAAAAGCCGCGGTTTCCAAAGACGCTTGGAAATGACCTTTCGATTCTCTCTAAAAATCCCGACTTTGCAAAGCGGTTCGCGAGGACTTTCGACTTTTGCAGAGGTCTCCGAAAGCGCAGGTTTCAGCGGCTGCATTTTGCTTCCACGCAGGTCGATCAGCTCCCAGTAATGGGACAGCGCGGCATCATAGTGCTGTCGTTACCGTCCTGCGGCCAGTCCTCGACGCACACGCGACCGCCACGAAGGCCTGCCAAGGCGACGAGTGAGACGACGACGCGGAAAAAACGACTGGTTTTGGTTGAGTTCATCGCTGGGGTTTTCGAAGGCAGGTTTGCAAGAGCGAGCCGGCTCCCGGACGGACTAGCCGCCGGGCGCGCGCGGTGGATCGCCGCGTTCAGCCTTGCGATAGAGAAAGGCGTCGGACGTGACGAGCGACTTGATGAGCGCCTTCATGCTGCCGCCGTTGTCGCGGTAGGCACGGTGGGCGGCCTGGAGGATGGGGGCGTCGTTCAGGGTTTCGTTGCGGCCCATCCAGAAACGGAAGGCGTGGCGCACGAAGACCTGCTCGACTCGCTCGCTCTCGGCGAGCTTCTTGATCATCTCCAGGGCGTTGCCGATCGGGCCATCCAGCTTCGGGTCGCCGCTGTCAACGATCTCGCCGGTGGCGTCCACCGGTTTGTTGAGCTCGGTAGTGCGGAAGAGCCCGGCGTGGTTATACATCTCGAAGGGCAGTCCGAGCGGGTCCATTTTCTGGTGGCAGGTCCAGCAGTATTGCGACTTCGTCACGCGCATGCGCTCACGCAGGGTGTTTTCCGGCTCGACCGGGAGCTGGGCATCGACGGTGATCGGCACATCGGGAATACCGCCGCCGAGCAAGCGCTCGCGAATCCAGATGCCACGATGGATGGCGTGATTATCCATGGCATCGGATTGCGAGACCAGCCAGACGGGATGGGTCAGGAGGCCGAGCCGCTGACCCTCGGGGGCGGTGGCTAGGATGCGTTCGGGCTTCATGGAGCCGGCGCCGAATGAGGGGCGGCTGACGCGGGCGTAGGTTTTCGGGCCGTCCAAGTTGGCGTCGGCCACCTCCACGTTGGCATCGCCTCCGCGCTTGCGGTCTTTCTTGGTGCTATCGCTCCGCTTCTCGGCCGCCGCTTTCAGCGCCTGCTCTTCCTTGGTGAGTTTGCGGCCGAAGTAGGTGTTGTCCGTCTTGGTGGCCACCACCCGCCGGGTGGTCAGCAGTTCCTTGAGGACGTTTTTGTCTTCCTCAAGGACAAGCTCGATCAGGCGCTCCGCGCTGGCCGTAGCGTCAAACATCGCGCGGTAATGTGCCACGCCCCGATTTGAGACACCGGTCGCCGCCAGCGCCTTGGTGTCCTTGCAGAGATAACCGGCCAGGTCGTAGTCGAAGAAGTCGCGGAAGAACTGCAGGATACGTGGCTTGCGAAGGCTGTCGGCGGCGAGCATGCGGGTAACCTCGCGGCTGACATCCTCCCGTGTCCGCATGCGCCCGGCGATGACCGCCTGGCGCAGTGGTTCGTCGGGCTTGAGGTAGCGAAGTGCGTGGTTCACGGCCAGCCCCAGCTCCCAGTCCTGAAGCATCACGCGGCCTTGCTGGTCCGGCCTGCCCGTTTCGATCAGCTCAGGCCGGAACAGGGCATCGCGATCCACGAAGATGGCGGATAGGCCCAAGATGGCGCCGTCCTTCTTGCCAAGCTTGGCAATGGCGTCCTTGACGATCTGCAGGTAGTTGTCCGATTCCTTCACGGCGGGCGGGCGGAAGGTCAGGGCTTCGAACAAGTAGTCCACCGCAGCGCGCAGGCGTGCATCGGTGACCATGTCGTCCTTCATCAGATCGAGAACCGGGGTCACCGGACGGAGGACTTTCGTGCTGTAGACAATGGCCGTGGGCAGGCCGCGGAGATCGCCCTTGGGTTTGACCTTGTCGTAGGTTTTCGGATCGTCCGTGATTTGCTCCGGCATGCCGACGAGGCTGAGCGGTCCGTAGGCCATGTATTTGAGGATGTCCTCCGCCATGCCGAGTATCTGCGTCGCCTCGGCGCTGTTGACCGTGTAGAAGTCGGGGTAGTTTTTCAAACCGGTCTTGCGGGCCGACGAAAGCACCACGGGCACGCTCTTGACTGCCGTGGCGTAGGCCACGGTGCCGCCTTCCCAGCGAAGGATCTGGTCCGTGCCGAAGTAGAGCTTGAGTTCGCCGCCGTGGTTGATGGGCACCGCGTCACCATGAGCCCGGAGCCCGGGTTTCTCAGGGTCATAATTGGGCTCGGTATTGATCAGCTCGTTGAGCCGGGTGATGTGTTCCTGCGGGGTCACGCGCCAGATGCGCGCGGGCGAGGAGGCCGGCTGGAGTTGGATGCCTGCGGGCAGTGGGCCGAAGAGGAGTTCGTGAGCGACGTAATTTCCCTTCTTCGGATCCCGATGGGCCTGGAAGCCGCCCTTGTCCTTCATGACACGCTGCAGCTCACCGACGATCCAGTCGGAGAAACGCAGCCGATCGACGATGTCCACGTGCGACTTTTTCTTGGGCGGCATTTCCTGCAACGTGACCTGCGCCCAGATCGACTTCCAGAGCGCAGCGTTGGTCTCGTCCACTTGGCCAAGATCAACCAGCGACAGCTCGCCCTTTTTCGTGTCCGCGTCGTGGCAATCGAAGCAATGCCGTTTCAGGAATGGCTGTGCGAAGTCCTTGAACTTTTTTTGGACGGGTTCGCCGGGTGTGTAGGTCTCGGCCGACCGGGCTTGCGGGGCGAGCAGAACCATCACCACCACCGCAAGGGTGAGGGGTGCGTTGTTCACGCCAGGACTTCTTTGAGGGGGCCGGTGCCGGAATCGAATTTCTTGGCGAATTGCTCGCTCATGTTGAAGCGGTCGCAATGGACACCGGCGGAGCGGAGGATGGTGGTGTAGAGGGCGTTGATCGGGCGCGTGCCGTCGAGCTGAGTGAACCGGCCGGACTTGAAGGTGCCGTTGCAGTTGCCGAGCAGCATCACCGGCCAAGTGGCGCCGTTGGTGTGCTGTTTGTCGGCATTGTTGCTGGTGTAAACGATCAACGTGTTGTCCATCATGGTGCCGCTGCCCTCGGGCACGCTTTCCAACTGCTCCATCAACCGGACCAGCATGCGGCTGTTGTATTGGCGGATCTTGATCCAGATCGGATTGTCCGGTTGCTTCATGTGGCCGAGGTTGTGGCCCTGCTCCGTGACGCCAAGGCCCTTCCAAGCGCCGAAAATTTCACCGCGGCCCGAGCCGATGGTCAGCACGCTAGTGGTGCCGGACTTGAGGGCCGAGATGCCCAGATCCAGCAGGACGTCGTGCCAGTCGGTCTCGAATTGGGGCTGGGTGTAACGGTCGTCCACCCGGGGTGCGAACTGGCGCAGGTGGCTGGAAACTTTGCCAAGGCGATTGCGCAGGCCGTTGATGTCGTTGAAGCCATGGACGAACTGGCCGTAACGCTGCTTCTCCGCGCCCTGCAGGGTGCCGCCCTTGGCGGAGGCGAGCTGCTCGATGCGATCAAACATGCTGGAGCGAGCCTCGTGCTGCCGACGGATTTCGCCCTCGGAAATGCCGCCGTAGAGCATCTGGTAAAGGTGATTCGGATTGGAGTGCATGAAGATCGGCTGGCCCGCGCCGCTGGCCGAAAGGTTCGCGACCGTGGGCTTGGCCTTCATGTTCTCCATGGAATCCATCCCGATGCACAGGTGGGGAAGGAGCGTGGGCGGCAGCACCTTGCTCAACTCGTAGTCAATGGTCGGCCCGCTGGGCGGAACGCCGTCACTGCCCCGGTAGCCACCGAGCGCACCGAAGAAGGGGCTGTGCGAAGGAGTGGTGTGAAGGCCGTGCAACCCATTGATAATGTGCAGTCGCTCCTTGTAGGGTTCCAGTGCGGCAATTGGCTCCGGCAGCCGGGCGTTCGCCAGCGAGCCGCTGTTCCGCATGCCCACCGGAATGCAGGTCGCCGGATCAAATCCTTGATTCTGCAGGAAGAAGATCACGCGCTTCGGGCCTCCCGAGGATCCGGTCGCGGACCGGGCAACTGCGGGAAAAAGGGAAGAGCCGATGGCCGCGCCGACGCCTACACCCATCGTGTGAAGCCAAGTTCTACGGTTAATCATCCTTTCGTGAGAGTTTAGCGGCTCACCAAAGGTTACAGCACCCAGACACGAATCGCCGACGAAACTGATGGGGATTTGCTTTCTGGACGCTCCGCAGTTCGAGATGTCGGGGAAGCCATGGTGGAAGTGGTGAAAACCAAGTATCCCCATGCGAGTTGGGCGCGCCCCTCTCCGCGTTCCTCACTGCCGGGTCGGCGAATTAAAAGAGGTGGAGAACAGGTAGAGGCAATACGACGCGAGCCTGACACTGATACAGATCCATTGATTCTATTGGTGCGCCGGGCAGGACTCGAACCTGCAACCTTCTGATCCGAAGTCAGA
>CAIPBN010000783.1 GCA_903863315.1 uncultured Verrucomicrobiota bacterium
CAGTCTTCCATAGTGCGATACATGCTTCATGGTTAATGAAGGTGCTGCACTTTTGGACCGCCCTGTCACATCCGTGACCCCGTCTCACTTTTCAACCGGCGTTTACAAGAAGTCGCGCCTCACGCCGGACGCAGGGACGACGCTGGCATCCGCAGACACTTTGACCATCGGCGCCAGTGCGGTGATGTCTGTGTCATGCGGAACAGTAAGCCGGATGCTGGTCTTCGCGACGCTCGCCGGTGGCAGATTCGGAAAACGGAAATCCAAAATGGCATTTCCGGGCGGCGCGACGAAGGGCTTCTCGTCCTTGATGCTCGCGAAAGGCGGTGCGCCCTTGGCGTCTCGGGCGGTGCGCGGCAGGTTCGCCGCTTTGACCGGGTCGATATACCGCGCCATGTCGCGCATCGCGATGCACTGATAGCCGTTATCTTTCAGATACCGCATCATCGCCTTGAACATCGTCGGCTCCAGACTCACCGGCGGATGCTCCAGGTCCGGCACTCCGTGGAAGGTGAGCACGACCACCCGGCCGTGACAGGCCTGTTGCACCTGTCGGATGAACTTCTCGACCGGCGTTCCATCCGTGATCGAAAAGGACGGCACATCAAACGGATTGTCCACCGTCGGCCGGTAGGGTCGCTCATGGCCGCCGCGTCCAAAGGTGTAGCCGTGCGCGGAGAGTTTCGGGATGTCATTCCAGTTCACATGATAGATCGGCCAGCAAAGCGTCGTCATCCTCGGACCGCCATGGGCCAGCACCTGATCCTCCATGGCCAGCATTGGTTCGTATCCCGACTGGTGACCCAGGCTGTGGTTGCCGATTTCCAGGCCACCCGCGTGCATGGCGTTCATCTGGCGATAGGTCAGATACCAATCCTTCCGTGTCTTGAACGAATCGAAGTCGCAAACATAGATGGAACCGCCGAACCCCATCTCCTTGAGAATCGGTGCCACCACCCTCGCATGGCTGGCCGGGGCGTCGTCGAACGTGAGCACCACCAGCCTGTCGGGAATGGGCTTGAGCAGAACGCCGTTTGGGTCGGGATCCACCGGTGGCTGCGGGACCAACGGCACAGCGGCCTCTGGGGCGGCGGCGGACGCTGAAGGGCCAGAGTTTTTCCACACCGGAAGCACCGCCGCTGCGACTTCCTTCAGCGTCAGCCCTTCCTTCTTCCAGTCAATCTTGCCGAGCGCAGTGCGGGTTGCTTCGCTGATTGGCAGCCGCCATTCGCCGGCGAACACCGGGCTGAGATCCTTCTGCGCCGCCACGTTCGCGCACAGCAGCCAATACCAACCTTGATTCAGCGCGCCGTCCTTGGTGTCCGGCTTGGAGGTGGGCGCGCTGGCCAGCGCGTGGAAAAACCGTTTCACCCAGGCGTCGCCGCCATTCTCTCGGCGCAAGCGCAGCATGGCCGTGGCGTAGCGCACCGGCTGATCGGACGGGTCAACGCGTTTCCCGTTCGCGTCCCTGATGCGGCTCACCTTTTCCCCCACGCCCGTGGCCATGGTGAACAGGTCGAGGAAGCTCAAGCCACTCGTGGCCAACAGCGGCTCCACGCTCTCGATGACCTTTCGCGTCCTGGCATCCGTGTCCTCGCAGCGCAGCGCGTCCATGCACACGTAGCGCATGAAGACCGCGAAGCCGGTGATGAAGCAGGAATGGCGGTCGCCGAAGGTGTAGTAGTTCCGCCCCATCTCGTAGAACACGTAGTGAGGCATCGCCTCGGGATGAGTTTTGAGCGCGGGGTAATTGTGGTCGTAGAACATCGCCAGTTCGATGCCCGTGGCCCCGACGTAGCCACAACCCGCGCCACAAGTCAGATCGTAGCCGGGCACGGCGGCGATGGTGACTTTGCCCTCGAACTGGCGGAAGGGATTGGGTTTCCGCCCGGTCAGGTCGGCATACAATTGCCAGCCCGCGTCGAGCCGCGAAACCCACTTCGCCATCAAGTCCGGGTCCAGGTCGGCGTTCGTGGTCAGGAACAGCACGTTCGTTCCGGTCCAAGGAATCAGTTGCAAACTGATGCCGCGCTTCTCCCACGCCTTGGGCTGGAAGGCGTGCCTCGAGTAGTCGAACGGCGCGCCCGGCTTCAACGGGCCCGGCACTGCGGCCGCCTTCCCCAAGGCCAAGGCGCGGACAATTCCGTCGCTGATTAAATTGGCCAGCAACTCATTGCCTCGGCCGCTGGGATGGACGCCGTCGTAAGTGAGCACGCCGGCGGGCACGAAGTAGAGCGTGCCGTCCACGCGCAGCTCGGCGTTGTGATTCTGCAGGTAGGCCACGTAAGCGCGGCGCAGGTCCACCAAAGTCGCCCCCGTCGTGGCGGCCACCTTGCGCGTGATTTCCGCGAACTGCTCAATCTTCGCGTCGTCGTTGTTCTTGCCGTCGGGCAGCTCGCCGCGAATGGTCAGGGTCGCGAGCACGAGCCGGGTCCGGTTCGCCTTGGCGGCGGCATGCAACTCGTGCAAGGCCTGCTCAAACACCGCCGGCTCCGTCTTGCGCCACCACACGTCGTTGATGCCGATGAAGACCACCGCCACGTCCGCCTTCTCCGCGGCAATGACCGTCGCGAAGGATTTCTGCGCGCTGCTGCCGGGATAGGCGCTGTTGGTCGAGCC
>CAIPBN010000784.1 GCA_903863315.1 uncultured Verrucomicrobiota bacterium
GATCTCCCGCAGGGTCGCCGGACGCGGCATGCTTGATTTCATGGACTGCCTTTCTGTTGTGGTTGCTGCGCTGACAGAAAGCCGAACCGATTCCCTTCCACTATGGGGGCAGTGTCAAGATGCGCCCGACGGATGGACGGATGGGCGCGCGCGATTATCGCGTTGCCAGCCTCGCGGCTGATCCACACAATTCGGGCGTGAATCTCGCGGCAACTGCATCTCTAGAAACACGCTCAGGCACCGTGCCCACCGCATTGTGAGCGAGCCCCGCCCCCTCATGTCCCGTGTGCGTTCCGTTGCGCTGGCAGCCGTTTCCAGCGCCATTGTTTTTTGCGGTTGCGGCACGCCTTCCAAGAGCCATTCGGGCAGTTCCCGTCTGACGCCTGGCACCGGTCCGGTCCGCACTCAAAGGCCCCCGCCTGTTGCTCCCCCGGCACCGCGACCAACGGTTCAGGCACCGGCACCAGTGATCGCCCAGCCGCCGCAACAGCGGACCGTGCCGCCTCCTGCGCCTGAGCCACCGCAGGCTGTTCGCACGCCAGTTGCAATCCCCGCCCCCGCCCCCGCTCCCACGTCCCGCCCGCAGTGGATAGCACTCCCAACTTGGACGGCGCAGGCGGGCCTCGCCGCTCCTGTGCGAGTGGCCAAGGATGTCTTTCAAATCCAATCCCCGGTCGGCGCGTTTCAGCTTACTGCGGGCACCCGCGTCGCAAACTGGAATGGCGTCAAGTTTCACCTCGGCTTCGCCCCGGTAATCACGAACGGAGTGCCGTTCGTTCATTCACTTGATGTGGACAAGAACCTGGCTCCGCTCTCCCAGGTCAACCGCCCCGTGCCGCGCGGTCGCGGGGTGATCGTGCTGGATCCCGGCCACGGCGGCGCTGACAACGGCACCAAGAGCGTGCTCGGCAATTTTTTTGAGAAGGATTACGCGCTTGATTGGGCGCGTCGCCTGAAGCCCTTGCTGGAGGCGCGGGGCTGGCGGGTCTTGCTCACGCGGGACGGAAACCGGCCGGTGGAGCTGGGCGAGCGGGTCTTGATTGCTCAGCGCGAGCAGGCGGACCTGTTCATCAGCCTGCACTTTAACTCTGCCGCGCCCGGCGCGATGGGGCTGGAAACTTTCTGCCTCACGCCCGCTGGCATGCCCTCCACGCTCCTGCGTGGCCCGGAGGAGAACAATGTCTTCCTCCCCAACAACGCGCAGGACTTCGCCAATCAACACCTTGCCATGCGCGTGCATCGTTCGCTGCTCCAGACTGCCGGCATGGCGGATCGCGGGGTCCGCCGTGCGCGGTTCATGGCCGTGCTCAAAACCCAGCAGCGCCCGGCCATCCTGATCGAGGGCGGCTACATCACCGACCGCAACGAGGCCAAGCTCATCGCCAGTCCCGAATACCGGCAGAAGCTCGCCTTGGGCGTCGCCAAGGCTTTGGAGTAGTTTCGCGATGAACTGGCAGTTCACAGGCTATGAGCTCACGGACGAGACGGTCCGGCAGGATCTTAATGTCGTCACGGCGCTATTGCGGAGCACTTACTGGGCGGCGGACCGGCCGCAGAGTGTCATGGAGCGCAGCATGCGGAATTCGCTGTGCTTCGGGCTGTTCCACGAGGCGGTTCAGATTGGCTTCGCCCGTGTCGTCTCTGACTTCGCCACCGTGGGCTATCTCTGTGACGTGGTGATTGCGGACGGCCACCGGGGCAAGGGAGTGGGGAAATGGATGCTCAACTGCATCCTCGAACATCCGCAGTTGAAAGGCTGCCGGATTGATCTGTTCACCAAGGACGCGCAGGAATTCTACCGTGCCTTTGGCTTCGGCCCGCACCGTTACACGAACATGGTGCGCTATCCGCCGAGCACTTCTTCAACTGCTTCGTAGAGCGCGCCCGCCATCCGTTTCACCTGCGCAGTGGTCGTGCAGTAAGGCGGCATCAACACCACTACGTTCCCAATCGGCCGCGTCAGCACGCCCCGCCGTGCCATGGCCTCGCACACGCGGATGCCCGCGCGCTCGGCCAGCGCAAACGGCTCCCGCGTCCGCCAGTCACGGACCAGCTCGACGCCCGCCACCAGGCCAACCTGTCGCACATCCCCCACGTTTGACAGCGACCACAGCGACTTCAGTTCGCGCCGCAGAGCTTTCTCCAACGTCGCTCGTGCCGCCACTGACGTGCTGCGTGCGAGCAGCTCCAAACTTGCCAGTCCCGCCGCCGCGCCGAGCTGGTTGCCCGTGTAGCTGTGTCCGTGGAAGAACGTCTTGAACTCCTCGTATTCGCCGAGGAACGCGTCGAACACCCGCTGCGTCGTCAGCGTCGCCGCCATCGGCAGGTAGCCGCCGGTCAGGCCTTTCGCGAGCGCGAGAAAGTCCGGCTGCACACTTTCTGTCTGCGAGGCGAAAACGCTGCCCGTTCTTCCGAACCCCGTCATCACCTCGTCCGCCACGAGCAGCGCGCCGTGACCGCGCGCGATGTCCGTCACGCGCTTGAGCCATCCCTCCGGCTGCGGAATCATTCCCGCCGCGCCTTGCATCAGCGGCTCGAAGACGAACGCGGCGTAGGGGTTGCCCTGCTTCCGGGCCGCCGCGCATTTCGCCTCCACCTTGCCCACGCACTCCCAGTTGCATTTCCGAGTTTTGCGCGCGTCCGCTCGCTCCGGCTTCGCCCTGTTGAATGGGCAGCGGTAGCAATACGGCGACATCACCTGGTCCGTCTTGAAGAGCAGGCCACCATAAGCTTTGTGGAAGAGATCAATGTGCCCGAGACTCACGGCTCCGACCGTGTCGCCGTGGTAGGCGCCGGCCAGCGAGAGGAAGCGCGGTTTTGTCTTCGGTCCGCGGGTGCGGCGCGTGAACTCGTAGGCCAGCTTCAACGCGACCTCCATCGCGGTGGAGCCGTCGTCGGAGAAGAACACTTTCTGTAGCCGCCGAGGTGACGAGGCGGAACGCTTCGGATTCGCCAGCTTCACCAATTCCGCCGCCAGCCCGCTCGCCGGTTCATTGGCAAAACCCAGCGCCGAACTGTGCGCGATCTTCCCAAGCTGCCGCTTGAGGGCGGCGTTGAGCTTCGGATGATTGTGTCCGTGCAGGTTCGTCCAGATGGAGGAATTCGCATCCAAATACTCGCGCCCGCGCATGTCCCGCAGCACCGCGCCTTGGCCAGATGTGATGACAATCGGTTCGCGTCGCAGCCAGTCGCGCATCTGTGTGAAAGGATGCCAGACGTGTGCGTGATCGAGGCGGACAAGCTTATGCATGGGCGATTGATGTGAGGGCGTCGCCCAGCGTGGTGAGGTCCTCGGCCGTGTGCTCCGCTGAGACGGTAAAGCGCAACCTGGCCTCGCCACGCGCGACGGTGGGGAAGCGAATCGCGGGCACAAACACCCCCGCATCCCGGAGTGCGCCGGACAACGCCATTGCCCGCGCCTCCGCGCCCACCAGGATTGGCACAATCGGAGCGCGCACGGCCGACGGCGGGAACCCCGTGTTGATCAGCACGCGCTTCAATTCCTCCACCAGCAGCCAGAGCCGCTGTCGCCGTGTCTCACCTTCCTGTGACCGAATGATTTCCACGCCCGCCCGCGCCGCCGCCGCCGCCGCCGGCACCGGAGCCGTGGAGAAGACGAAACTGCGCGCCCGGTTCACCAGCAGGTCCACCAGCTTGCGGCTGCCGCAAATGGCCCCGCCTGCCGCACCCACGGCCTTGCCCAGCGTCGCCATCTGAATTTCCACTTGGCCGGTCAGGCCAAACTCCTCGACCAATCCGCTGCGCCGTTCGCCGAACAGTCCAGTCCCGTGCGCCTCATCCACCATCAGCCACGCGCCGTGCCGATCCTTGAGCTCGACGAGATTCCGCAGCGGCGCGAGGTCGCCATCCATGCTGAACACGCTTTCGGTGACGATGAGGATTCTCGCCGACCGCCGGTCGCCGACGGTCGGCTGCTGCTTCCTCGCCCATTTGAGCTTCGCCTCCAAATCGTTCAGGTCGTTGTGCCGGAAAACGCGCAGCTTCGCGCCGCACACCTTCGCCGCATCCACGACGCAGGCGTGAATCAGCCTGTCCACGATGAGGATGTCGCCCTTCCCGAGCAGCGCGACGATGGCCCCTTGCGCCGCCGCGTAACCGGTGGAGAAGGTGAGCGCGGCCTCGGTGCCCTTGAAGTCCGCGAGCGCCTCCTCGAGCTCGTGATGCACCGCCAAGGAACCGCACACGAGCCGCGATGCTCCGGAGCCCGCTCCCCACTTCTCAACGGCCTTGATCGCTGCCTCCTTGAGCGCGGGATGGCTGGCAAGGCCAAGGTAATCGTTGGAGGAGAAGTTCAGCAGCTCCCGCCCATCGAGGCTGGCCCGTGTGCCGGCGGGCGACTCCACGCATCGCAATTGCCGCAACAGATCTGCCTCGCGCAGGGCGGACAGCTCGGCGGCCAGTTGCTGATCGAAGTCGGTCACGCGTGCAGCGTAACAGCGTGGCGCACGGCGGCAAAGCCTGCCGTAGGAGAATGGAATGGCGAACTCCCGCTTGCACCGTCCGGGCCCTTCTCCTACAACCTCGCCCATGCCGACCACCGCCACGCGCGCCGGAGCGCGCCACCAGACCCCTTTTGACCTCAGCACCTGGATTGATGCCCGTAGCCTGGCGGTCAACCGGGCGCTCGATCATTTCCTGCCCCCCGAGAAGACCAAGCCCGCCACCATCCACAAGGCGATGCGCTACTCCATCTTCGCCGGCGGCAAGCGGATGCGCCCCGCGCTCACCCTCGCCGCCGCCGAGGCCTGTGGCGGACGCGAGGCGGACGCCCTCCCGCTGGCCTGCGCCGTCGAGTGTATCCATACCTACTCGCTCATCCACGATGATTTGCCCGCGATGGACAACGATGATTTCCGTCGGGGCAAGCCGACCAATCACAAGGTGTTCGGTGAGGGCATTGCCGTGCTCGCGGGCGACGCGCTGCTGACGCAGGCCTTCGAAATCGCCGCGCTGGCCAAGGGCTGGCCGCGCTACTCGCACCGTGACCTCGTGCTGGAAGTGGCCCGGGCCAGCGGCTCGCTGCAACTCATCGCCGGGCAGGTCGCGGACTTGGAAGGGGAGGGGAAGAAGCTCGGCGTCGCGGAACTCCGCTACATCCATGAGCGCAAGACCAGCGCGCTCCTGTGCTGCGCCGTGCGCCTCGGGGGCATGAGCGCCAACTGCACTCCCGCGCAACTGCGCGCGCTCACCGACTTCGGCTACCATGTCGGCCTCGCCTTCCAGGTGATTGACGACATCCTTGATGTCACGCAGACCAGCGAGCAGCTCGGCAAGACGGCGGGCAAGGACATCACCGCGCAGAAGGCGACGTATCCGAGCATTGTGGGCCTTGAAAAGAGCCGGAAGATCGCGCAGCAGCTCACGGAGAAGGCTTTTGCTGCACTGAAGCCCTTCAAAGGCCGCGCTGCCGCGCTGGAGGCTCTCGCACACTACTTGCTCCTGCGGGACAAGTAGCTGGCGGACGCGGTGCCGGGTTCTCTCGGACGCCACTTGGCCAGCAATGGGCTTGACCCGCTTTTGCCCACCCCTACAGTCCGCGCAATTTGTTTCTGACTGGATGAAAGCAATTCTCGCCCTCGAAGACGGTTCAGTATTCCACGGCACGGGTTTCGGCGCGCAGGCGTCGGCTTGTGGCGAGGTGTGTTTCAACACCTCCATGACCGGTTATCAGGAGATTCTTACCGACCCGTCCTACAAGGGGCAGATCGTGACGATGACCTACCCGCTCATCGGCAACTACGGCGTCAACGCGCAGGACATCGAGTCGTGGCGGCCGCACGCTTCGGGCTTCGTCATCCGCGAGCTGTCGCCGGTCGTGAGCAACTGGCGCGCGGATTGGTCGCTCGCCGATTACCTTCAGCAGAACGGCATTCCCGGCATTCAGGGCATCGACACGCGCGCGCTCACCAAGAAGCTTCGTGTGCGCGGAGCGTTGAACGGCTTTCTTTCGACCGAGCCCGGCATGACCGAAGCCCAGGCGGTGAAGCGGGCGAAGGAATTTGTCTTCGTCGGCGTGGATTACGTGAAGGAAGTCACGCACAAGGAAGCCTTCGCCTGGGACCCGCAGGACAAGCAGAGCGCGGAGTTCGATGTCGTGCGCGGCGCTGCGAAAGTGGACTCGCGCAATCACCGCAAGCCGCTTCCGCCGGCGGACATTCCCATTGTCGCGTTCGACTTCGGGATGAAATACAACATCGCGCGCAACCTCCGGCAGACAGGTTTTCAGGTGCAGGTCGTGCCCGCGACGACCAGCGCCGCCGCCGCCCTCAAGCACAAGCCGGCTGGCATCTTCCTCAGCAATGGGCCCGGCGACCCCGCCGCGCTCGACTACATCGTGCGCGAGGTCAAGACGCTCGTTGACACGGGCATTCCCATCTTCGGCATCTGCCTCGGCAACCAGCTCCTCGGGCAGGCGTTCGGCGGAAAGACCTTTAAGC
>CAIPBN010000785.1 GCA_903863315.1 uncultured Verrucomicrobiota bacterium
AGGAACGCACGCGGAGCGATGAGCGCGACAAGTTCGTGGTGCTCGCGCGCAAAGCCCGGCTGCCGGATGCGCGGGCCGAGATACCACGGCGCGTCCCAGTTGCTGAAGGCCAGGCCGATGCCGCCCTCGCTGAACACGGCCACCTTGAACCGCTCATCGAACGCGGCGGCGTAGAGCACTTCCTTCGCGCCGAGCGAGTGGCCGAGACAGCCGATGCGCTCGCGGTCCACCTGGGGCAGGGATTCCAGATAATCGGTCGCGCGGATGCCGTCCCATGTCATGCGCGCCATGCCGGTCCAGGTGGGATGGCGTTCCTGCATGCGCTTCACCCAGTCGGCGTAGCCAGCGCCGTCCGCGAAGATGAAGCAGCGCGGGCAGATGACCACGTAGCCGCGCTTCACGAGCTGCACGCCGTGCATCAGCTCAGGCACGGAGGCGTCCACGCCGGCGGCCTGCTGCGCCTGCGATTTCACGGTCTGGTGGAAGACCACGACGCCGGGGAGCTTGCCGGTGACGTTGCGCGGCGTGAGCACGTAGGCGTCGGTGAACACGCCGTCCTCGACCTGATATTTCACGAGCTGGCGGGTGAATTCAGGCAGAGTTTCGGTGGCCAGCACTTCCGCCTTCAACGGTGACTTTCCCTTCGGGAATTCACCGAGAAAGGCCTGCCATTCTGAACGCAACGTCGCTCGCCGCTGCATCCAGGCGACGGGGGAAGTAATGGCCTTGCCTGCCCCATCCACCAGCAGCGGAGGAAGTTGATTTGAGGTCGAGCCTGCGGGCTTTTCCGCTGCCCGCAGCAAAATGCCGCTCAGGCATAACGCGAGGGCTGCGACCACCAGGGCAGGGGAGGATGCTCTTTGTTTCATGAAGTGGCTTACGCGAGAAGGGATTTGATCACGGTGCCGCCGAACTGGCTGAGCTGCTTGAAGCGGCCGGCGTGGTAGAACGTGAGCTTGTTGTCATCCAAGCCCAGCAGCCGCAGCAGGGTGACATGAAAATCGCGGACATGCGCCTTGCCTTCGACCGCCGTCATGCCGAGTTCGTCGGTCGCGCCGATGGTGTGGCCGGCATTGCAGCCGCCGCCGGCGAGCCAGATGGTCATGGCGTTTGGGTTGTGATCGCGGCCGTAGGCGGTGCCGCCGCGCACTCCATTGTCGGGCGTGCGGCCAAACTCGCCGCACCAGACGAGGAGCGTGCTGGCAAGCAGGCCGCGCTGTTTGAGGTCGGTGATCAGCGCGGCGATGGGCTGGTCCACGCCGCGGACGAGATTGCCGTGCGCGCGCTCGATGTAGTCGTGGCTGTCCCACGTGCCGTTGTAGAGCTGGATGAAGCGCACGCCCTGCTCGACGAGCTTGCGCGCGAGGAGGCATTTACGGCCGAACGAATCGGTGGTGCCCTGGCCGATGCCGTAGAGCGCCTTCGTCTTCGCGTCCTCCTTCGAGAGATCCAACACGCCCGGCACCTGCATTTGCATGCGGAACGCCAGTTCGTAGTTGGCCATACGGGCGGCGAGCTCGTCGTGGCCGGGATGCTGGGCGGCGTGCGCGCTGTTGAGCTTCGCGAGAAGATCGAGGTTCTTCCGCTGCCGCTCCTCTGTGACTCCGGTCGGCGGCGTGAGATCCAGAATGGGTGAGCCCTTCGCGCGCAGGGGCGTGCCTTGAAAGCTGGCAGGGAGGTAGCCGTTGCTCCAGTTCGCCGCGCCGCCCTGCGGGTAACTCACCTCGGGCAACACAATGAAACCGGGCAAATCCTGATTAACGGTGCCGAGGCCGTAGGTAACCCAGGCACCGATGCCGGGGTCGCCGCCAAAGCGGTTGCCGCAATTCATCTGATACATCGCGGTGGGATGGTTCACGCTGTCCACGGTGCAGCCGCGAAAGAAGCAGAGGTCGTCGGCGACCTTCGCGAGGTGCGTCCAGTTCTCCGCCATGTCAGCGCCGCTCCGGCCGTGCCGGCCGAACTTGAACGGGCTGCGCACGTAGTAGCGTTTGCCACTCTCCATCGCGGACTTCTGCTTGCCCTCGCGCACGAACTCCTGGAGGTGCAGCTCCGCGAGTTTCGGCTTCGGGTCGAACGTGTCGATGTGTGACGGTCCGCCTTCCATCATGAGGAAGATCACGCTCTTCGCCTGCGCGGGCAAATGCCCCGGCTTGGGCGCGAGCGGGTTCTGTTTTGCCTCGGCGGCGAGCAGCGCAGTGAACGCCACGCTGCCGAGGCTGGCACCCAGCCCGTAGAGAAACTCGCGACGGTTGGGCCCCGGCAGCGCGCCACTGCCAGCACGCGGGAAGCGGGGTTCAGTAAACATAGGCGAACTCATTGGCGTTGAGCAGCACGAGGCAGACATCCGCCAAGGCACGCGTATGGACGGGAACCGCGCTCGGTTGCAGGTCCGGCACAAACTCCGCATAGGCGTGCAGTTTCTCGGAGAACGAGAACTTCTCGCCGGTGTTTTCCTCGACGGCCTCGCGCCGGACTTCGAGCGGCACTTTCGGCGTGGCGGGCAGTGCGTTGCCGATCAGCACTTCGATTTCGCGCCAGTGAGCCTGGCAGGCTTGCAGTTCCTCCGCGCGTGGCGGACGCGAGAAAGCGAGCTGGAAGCACCGGGCAAGCGCTTCGTCGTCGCTGCGGGTTTCCTTCACCGCCCGGTTTGCCAGCGCCAGCGCGCGGGCGTGGCTGCCCTGGCTGTTGAACAGGCTGAACACTTGCGGCGTGACGGTGCTGGCCTCACGGCGCTCGCACGAGAAGTCCGGCGCGGGGGCATTGAACACCTCCTGCATGGGGTCGGCCAGACCGCGCAGTTTCAGAGCGTAGAGTGAACGGCGGTGGCGCTGTTCGGGCCGGGGATTCGGCACCCACGCGCTGGCGAATGTGCCCATGACCTGGCGTGGTTGCAGCGCGGCTTCGAGATTGATCTCGGGGCGGTTGGGAATGCCGCCGAGCGCAGGGTTGAGCTCGCCTGTGACGGCGAGCATGGCATCGCGGAACTCCTCGGCGCTCAGCCGGCGCGGCTGGAAGACGGCGTAACTGGTGCCGGCGGGATCTTTGGCGGCGAGGATCTGGCGATCTGGATGCGAGGAGCTGCGGCGGTAGGCTTCGGAGTTCATGATGAGCCGGTGCATAGCCTTGAACGACCAGCCTTGCTCCACGAACGTCGCCGCCAGCCAGTCGAGCAGTTCCGGATGGGTGGGCCGTCTGCCAGTGCCGCCGAAGTTGTTGGGATTGCCGGCCAGCGGCTGCCCGAAGTGCCAGAGCCAGACGCGATTCACGATGGCGCGCATGGTCAGCGGATTGTTCGCGCTGGCCACCCACTCGGCGAAGGCCTTTCGCCGACCTTCAATGGCATCGGGAATCTGCGGCGAAGCAGCGCCGGCGATCACGCTCAACACGCCGGGCTTCACCTTCTCCCCCGAGCCAAACGGATCGCCTCCCGTGAGGATGCAGGTCTGCTCCAGCTCGCCCTTCTCCAAGCGATCTGGCGGCACGCGCAGCGGCGCAAAGACCGCGGTGACCTGTGGAGTGCGGCCGTTGTAAACACTCAGCGCGAACGGCTCGTAGCGCTCCAACTCCCAGCGCAGGCGCTCCAGGCCTTTGCGGGCCACGCGCTCGTTGCCGTAGTCCTCGGGGGTGAAGCCCACGAGCTTGGGCGGATACTGCGCCTCCGGCACGCCCTGCTTCTGAAGGTTCGCGCGGGCTAGGTCGAAGACGCTGGCGAAGTTCCGCATTCGCGGTCCAAGACCTCGACCGGTCTTCACCTGATCCTGGGCCGAGGTCACGGCCTTGCCCCACGTCGTGGAGTCGAGTTTCCGCTCGGCAAACCACTGGCCGGCATTGCGGAGCAGTTTTTCATCCAGCGCTCGCAGGGTGGTCTGATGTTCCGCCGAACGCGCCTCCAGATGACGCTTCTCCTCAAAACCCGACGTGTTCTCGCCCGGCAGGAATGCCGCCGGACGCTCGGCAAGCTGCGTCGTCGCGAACACCGCCTGGATGGAGTAGTAGTCACGGGTCGGCACGGGATCGAACTTGTGATCGTGGCAGCGGGCGCACTGGAGCGAGTGGGCTAGGAAGGTTTCGCCAACACTGTTCACGACGTCATCGAGGAAGCGTTGCCGGGCAACCTTCGCCACTTCCATGCCGGTCAGCTCCCACGGCCCCATGCGCAGGAAGCCGGTGGCGACCAGCCGTTCGGGATTGCCCGGATCAAGCTCGTCGCCCGCGATTTGCTCCCTCACAAACTGGTCGTAGCGCTGGTCGGCATTGAACGACCGCACCACGTAATCCCGGTAGCGCCAGGCGTTGCCACGCTCGTAATCGTTGGCGAAGCCGGAGGAATCTGCATAGCGCACCACATCGAGCCAGTGCTGCGCCATGCGCTCGCCGTAGTGCGGCGAAGCGAGCAGTCGCTCGACGACCTTCGCGAATGCCGCTGGATCCGGCTGCGGGTCCTGCAAAAATGCCTCCACTTCCTCCGGCTTGGGCGGCAGCCCGGCGAGGTCAAACGTCGCACGGCGGATCAGGGTTGTCCGATCTGCGGACAATGCGGGGCGCAGGCCCGCTGGCATTCTCGCGGCGACCAACGCGTCGAGCGTTGCGCTGGCGGGCTTCATCACTGGTTGATAGCCCCACAGTCCTTCCGGCTTGTATTTGCGCTGGGTCCAATCCGCCGCCAAGCCGCCGGAAGTCTTCACCGGGATGCCGTCCTCGGCAGACCACATGGCGGTGTTCGCTGCGGCAATTTCCCCGGCCCGCGCCGCGTCCGGCCACGGTGCACCACCGGCAATCCAACCCTTGATCCAGGCGGTTTGCTCCGCTGAGAGGCGGTCGGCTTCCTTCGGGGGCATGGGCTCCCAGTCCGCGTGCGTGCGGGTGACGGCGAGATACAGCGGACTGCGCTCAGGCTGGCCAGCGACGAGTCCGGGCTTCCCGCTGTCACCACCCCGAAGCGTGGAGCCCCGTGAACTCAGGTCAAAACCGCCTTTGATTTTTGCGCCCTCCTTGCCGTGACAGGCCAGGCACTTCTCTGCCAGCAACGGGCCGATGCGGCGCACAAAGAGCTGCTCGCCCGGAGAGCTGGTCGCGGCAGACAGCGGCGGCAGGCCGATGACCAACCCCAGCATCCAGAGCCAGGAGCGGGTGCTCCTCAAGTGCCAGGCCGCACCCGGCAGAACGGCGTTCCGTGTGAGGGTCGGCGGCATGGAAGGTTGAATGAAACTTGGCCTTCGGAGGCCCGCTCACTTCAAAACTCCAGCCACGAACTCGAACAGTGCCTTGGTGGACGGGTCCTCGGGCACGCCGAGGTTTTCGTTGATGCGGGTATGGTTGGTCTCGCGTGCGCCGAAAGCCTTGGCGGGTATGCCGGCGTCTTTCAACACGGCTTCGAGCCGCCGGGCCTGCATCGTGTTGTCCGGGTGATCGGCGACGTGCAGGATGAGGAACGGCGGGATGCCTTTGCCTTTCGCGACGTGCGTGACGGCGGAGTAATCGCGGTGGCGCTCCGGGGTGTTGCCGAACTTCACCCGATGGCCCTGCTTGGGCATCGGGAAGCCATGCACGCGCAGGCGCGTCTCGGCGGTCTCAATCATCGCGGGCACATCGTAGGTGTCGCCATCCACCGGGAAGCAGCCTTTCAGCGCGGAGAAAGGCACGCCCTCGGCCTTGAGGTAGCGGTCATCAATGCAAATCAATGCGGCGAGTTGCGCGCCGGCGGAGTGGCCGCCGACGATGATGCGCTGCGGGTCGCCACCGTGCTTGGCGATGTTCTTGTGGACCCAGCCGAGCGACTTGGCGACGTCCTGGAAGATGGTGAGCATCTCGACATGCGGCAGCAGGCGGTAGTTGGTCGAGACGAAGACAAAGCCCTTGTCCACGAACGCCTGCGGCTTGAGCTGGATGCTGGTCTTGTCACCGGCCTGCCAGCCGCCACCGTGAATCCAGAAGACCACCGGCAGATTTTTCGCGCCGGGAGGGGCGTAGATGTCGAGGACCTGCCGCTCGTGTGCTGTGGCGTAGGAAACATTCGCGGCAGTGGGCTTGAGGTTCGGTGTGTCGGCTGCGAAGGCGGAAGTGCAAGTGAGAAGGCCGAGCGAGGCGATCACGGCGGAACGAACGGCAAGGGCGATGGCTTTCATGTCGCGGATGCTGGCAGGAGACAGGTCCGCTGAAAACGCCGAAATTGGGCCTCGCCTTGGGCTGGCAAATGCCAGCCCACTCCGTTGGTTCGGGGCAAACTACCGGTCATCCAACGATTTCACCCGTTCTTCAGGCGGCAGTTTTACGCTGGGAAAGCCGTTGGGCCGGTAGCGGACGATGCGTCCGGGGCGAAAGCCTTCGAGCAGCTCGTTGAGCTGCACGCGCAATTGCAGGCCGCTGCTGCCGGGCGGTGGATTCGGGATGTTTTTGAAATCGAGCACGGAACCGCCCTTGTTGTCGTGCTCCTGCCACCAACTGCGCAGCGTCGGCTCCGCCGCGGCAATGGCGGCCCCTTTCGCGGTTCGCGCACGTTCGTAGAGCGACGGGTCCATACCACCGAAGAGGGTGACGGTGACGATGCCTTTGCCGCCGGGCTGATGCTCGACGTGGTCCACCCAGCCTGCGAGCCAGCGATGAAGCTGATGACGGATGTGTAGCTGTCGTTGCTGCTCCGCCGCGAGCTGGCGGCTGCCCTCGTCGAGCCAGACATCCGTGACGTGGAACTGCCCGTTCTTCCAGTCTGGAGCCCAGGTGAGGTTCAACTGCACGGACTGATCGGCAGCGAGGTCTTCCAGTTCGCCGGCCGTGCGGCCTTTCCAAACGCGCGTGGAACGGTCCAGTTCGAAGGTCTTCTCACCGGTCAGTCCGTCGCCGGCGGCCTTGCCGGTCGCGGTGACCTTCAGCTTGCCTGCCTTCACGTCGAGGCTGCTGATTTTCCAAGCCCGGCCCTGCCGCTGATAAAAGCTGAAATCATCTTCCAAGGAGAGCGCGTGCGTGTATTTGACGCCGTAACGCGAATTCTTCTCAGGCTGCGGGATGGATTTGTCGAGAGTGGGAGGCAGGACAAAATAGCCGTGCAGCACCGTCCCGATGGGAATGTCCCGCAACTCGGCCGGCGCACCGTGGTAGTGGATGGTGCCGTAGGGCAGCAACGCGAACCGGTGCGATGGGGCCGAGTGATACCGGTCATCCACGCCATCGCCGACGAGGCGGATGGCCCCACGGCGGTTGACGTGATCCACCGAGACGAGTTCGCCCGCAAAGTAGTGGCCGGCATCGGGTGGCGGAAACTGGCCGGGCTGCGGAACGAACTCGGCCTTCTCCGCTGCTCCCGCAGCTTGCACAAGCAGGCAAACCAGCAGGGCCGATATCCAACGTGTGCCTGACGCGACCGACCTCAAACCGTCACCTCCGAAAGGATGCCCAGGCTGTCAGCGAACTTGTCGGTTTTCACGTCCATCTTCTGCGCCATGGTGAGCAGCAGGTTGCTCAGGCGGGCCTTTTCGTTCACAGGCTTGAAGTGGATGGCGGGGTGTTTCTCGTAGCCTTTGAACTCGGGGACGAGGTTGAAGTCCATGTGGCGGCCATGCTTGAGGCCCAGCTTGGTCCCGCCTGCCAGGATGATGGGCAGGCTGGCGTTGCCGTGGCTGTGGCCGTAGGCCATGCCGCTGCCATAAAGCGCCATCGTGGTGTTGATGAGCGGACCGTCCGCGTCCTCCACTTCCTTCAGGCGGCCGATGAAATAGCTGAACTGCGCGATGTTGAACGCGTCGCTTTCCATGAGCTGCCGCATGAGGTCGGGGTTGCCGTTGTGATGCGAGAGCGAGTGGCGGTCTTGCTTGATGCCAATCTCCGGCACCGCCGGTCCCTGACCTTCCACGCCGGTGACGAAGGTGGCCACGCGGGTCATGTCCGTCTGGAACGCCAGCACGATGATGTCATACATGGTGCGGAGGTAATCCCCGAGCATCTGGAGCGAGATGTCGCGGTTGAGCTTTGAGTGGATGGATGGATCGATTTTCGGGCGGGGCGTGTCGAGCCACTTGTCCGCCCGCTCGGTGCGCACTTCCACCTCGCGCACGGCAGTGAGGTATTGCTCCAGTCGGCCTTTGTCTTCGTTGCCCAGTTGTCCACTGAGGCTGCGCGCCTCGTCGAGGACTGCGTCAATGATGCTCCCGCGCCGTTGGTAGCCCCGGCGCTGCTTGGCGATGCCACCCTTCGGATCCTCGAACAATTCGCGGAACGCAAGGCCCGGGCTGAAAGTGGCCGGCAACTGGATCCCGTCGGGATTCACCGCCAGTGAGCCGCCCTGGTTGCTGAGTTCGAGCGACGAATAGCGCGTGATGGGCGCGGTCACCTGCGCCATGAGCTGGTCCACGGAAATCGTGTTGCGCACCGACTGGCCGATTTTTCCGCCCGTGAGCCAGATGCTCTGGCAGTTGTGATGGTGGCCCAGTCCGTTGGGATGGTGCAGCCCGCTGAACGGCGTGATGACGTCGCGATGCTTTTCGAGCGACGCCAGCGGCCTGGACAGCTTGTAGTCCGGCCCGGCCTCCTTGATTTGCCAGTCGGTCGTGCACACGCCGTTGGGCAGGTAGATGAATACGCTGCGCCGCGCCTTGAGCGCCTTGTCCGCCGTGGCCGCGCGGAGCGGCACCATGCAATCCAGGAACGGCAGCGCCAGCGTGACGCCGAGGCCTTTGAGCGCGTGACGCCGGGTGAGCAACCAGTTTTGCGAAGGGATGGTGGCCATTAATTTTTCGGTTCGAATGTTAAACCATGTTCAACTGCGCGATTGTGAAATCTGTGACTGCAAATCGTTCACCGGGCTGCGCCGAGATTAGGCGATTCGTGCAGCGCGGCAATCTCCCGCTCCGCCAGCGCCCGCCGGTAAATCCGCACCTCGCGGATGCGCCCGGTGAAATAGTCCTGCTCGCCGAGGCCAATCTTCAGCGGCTGCCTCACGGTCAGATCGTAATCCGCCGCATTGAACGGCCCGGATTTCGCCGCCAGGCGACCATTGACGTGGAGCCGGAGTTCCCCGCCCTGACGCACGGCGGTGAGATGCCGCCAGCCCGGACCGAGGTCCTTGTCATATGAAACGCACTGGCCGGCTTGCAGCGAGTGAACGCTCCCGCGAACGCCCGCCGGGGCGTCCTGCGCCGCGCTGGTGCAACTGCCGATGCTGGCGAAGAGGCGGCCCTGGAATACCGTGAGGCTTGTGACGCGCGTCCAGTTGTTGATTTCCTCGCGCACCGGCGCGGTCGCCGGACCCGGTTGCCAGCCGGGCGGTGAGAAAAACTTCCGCAGCGAGGTCCAGCCGGCCTCTTCGTCATAGCGCGAGACTTCGCCCCGCGGAATCGCCCCGGCGTAAAGCTTCCCGTTGTAAACCGTCAGCGCGTTGATTTCCGTGCCGTCGCCGAGCCGTCCACGGTCCAGCCATTGCTCGCCGCGCAGGTGCTCGACGACGCGTGCCTCCGGCCACATGCCGGCTTGCAGCTTGCCACGGAATACGGCGAGCGAATGCACTTGGAGAAACGGTTTCAACTCGGCCGGCGTGTCGCCCAGCGGCGTGCCCGCGAATTCCCAACGCTTGCCGTCGAACGCGTGGACGTTCGGGTAACCGACAAACAGCCGGCCATCATGCACGGCCATCGCGTGCGGGTAGCAGTTCTGCGGCGGCTCGGCGGGGAAGCTGCCGGCGACGCGCCAGTTCGTCCCGCCTTCGTGGACGAAGACCTGATACGGCCGGCCGGTCCACTGCTTTTCTCCGGTCGGCGGCAGTCCACGATCGCCGCCCGCGTAAAGCCGGCCTCCGAACGTCGCCATGCAATTGATGCGGAGCATCTGGCCGGGTTGGCCGAGGTCCGTCCACGTCGTTCCACCTTCGTAGCGATAGACCCGCGCCGGGTCATATTTGCCGGAGAAAACCCGGGTCCAATCGTAGGTGGACGTGCCGGCATAGAGGTGGCCTTGATGGACAATCAGGGCCATGACACCCGTGGTCCGGCGGTTGCCCACGCGGCCGCAATCAATCCACGCTTTGCCCCCGGCGTAGCGATAAACATGCGCCCATCCCGCCTCGTCC
>CAIPBN010000786.1 GCA_903863315.1 uncultured Verrucomicrobiota bacterium
GCTCTACCATTGAGCTACACCCGCAGAACGTCGCCACTCTACCGAGCGGACTTGCCCTGTCAATTCAGGCGCGGCTAATCTCGCCGCCCGATGACTTCACTGCTTCTTTCCGGCGGCCGGGTGATTGACCCCGCCAACGGGCTCGATCTGGTGGCCGACGTGTTGGTCGTGGACGGGAAAATCGCCGCCATCGGCCCGGATGCCCGCGCGAAACTGCCGCCCGGCACCACGCCAACCGAGCTGGATGTCCGGGGGCAGGTCGTTTGCCCGGGACTGATTGATCTCCACGTCCACCTGCGCGAGCCGGGGCAGTCGGCCAAGGAAACCATCGCAGCGGGCACCAAGGCGGCGGCGCGGGGAGGCTTCACCAGTGTCGTGTGCATGCCCAACACCACGCCCGCCATCGACAACGCCGGTCAGGTGGCGCTGGTCCGCGAAAAGGCGGCCCGCGATGCCATCGTGAACGTCTATGTGACCGGGGCCATCACCAAGGGCATCGCGGGCGAGGAGCTGGCGCCCATCGGTTCCTTGAAGAGCGCGGGCGTGGTGGCCATCACCGACGACGGCCACTGCGTGCAGAGCAACGAGCTGATGCGCCGCGCCCTCGAATACGCGAAGATGTTCGACCTGCCGATCATGGATCATTGCCAGGACTACGCGCTCGTCACCGAGGGGGTGATGCACGAAGGCTACTGGAGCACCGTGCTGGGCCTGCGCGGCTGGCCGGCCGCCGGGGAGGACGCCATCGTGGCCCGGAACATCCTGCTGGCGGAGCTCACGGGCGCGCATGTGCATTGCCAGCATCTCGGCACCGCCGGGAGCGTGCGGCTCCTGCGCGAGGCGAAGCAGCGCGGCGTGCCGATTTCAGGCGAGGCCTGCTGCCACCACTTCACGCTCACCGACGCGGCCATCGCTGGCAGCGAAAAGTTCTGGGCGGCGGACGGCAAGGCCATCTTCGGCTATCACGACGGCGGTTATCCCCGGCCGAGCTGGCCGGTGTATGACACGAACTTCAAGATGAACCCGCCGCTGCGCTCGGCCGCTGACCGCGAGGCGATTCTGGACGCGCTTGCGGACGGAACGCTCGAAATCCTGGCCAGTGACCACGCTCCGCATTGTGACTTCCAGAAGGAAGTGGAGTTTGACTTCGCCCCCTTTGGCATCACCGGGCTGGAGAACGAGCTGGCCCTGTCGTTGATGCAGCTCTACCACACCAAGCGCCTCAGCCTGTCCGCCCTGATCGAGAAATACACCGCCAATCCCGCCCGCCTCCTGCGGCTCAAGAAAGGCACCTTGTCCGTGGGCGCGGACGCCGACATCACCGTGCTCGACCCGGATCGCGAGTGGGTGTTTGAGCGCAAGGACACCGCCAGCAAATCGCAAAACAACCCCTTCTACGGCTGGACGCTGAAGGGCTGTGCCACGACGACCATCGTGGGTGGAAAAATCGTGTGGCGGATTAGGCAACCCGATTAGTTTCAGTGCCAAGTATCTGCATTAACAACCCATTGCCCTTCATGAAAAAACTCGCCCTCTTTCTCGCCGTCGGCTTTGCCGCGTTTCAGTTGTCAGCCGCCGAGGCTGGCTGGATGACGGATTTCGCCAAGGCCCAGGAAAAGGCCAAGGCGGAGAAGAA
>CAIPBN010000787.1 GCA_903863315.1 uncultured Verrucomicrobiota bacterium
ACCGGCGGCCAAGGACGTTGTTCCCGGCCTCCAAAACCTGCTGAAAGCCAAGGCCAGCGGGGCTTTGCCCAAGTCGCCATTCAATCCCGCACGACTGTAAACTTCATTCCACAATCTGAATCATTCCCGTCATGCAAACTCGACCGCTTGGAAAAACCGGCCTGCAACTCCCGATCCTGAGCTTTGGCGCGTCATCGCTCGGCGCGGAGTTTCGCAGCGTTAAGCTGGAGGAGGCCCTCGACAGTGTCCGCGTGGCGCTGGATTGCGGCCTGAACTTCATCGACACCTCGCCGTTCTACGGGCGCGGCATGAGCGAGGTTCTCCTGGGCATCGCCCTCAAAGGCGTGCCGCGCGACAGTTACACGCTCTGCACCAAGCTGGGCCGCTACGATCTCCAGCACTTCGACTTCAGCGCCCGGCGCGTGGCCGAGAGCGTGGATGTGAGCCTTCACCGCCTCGGCACCGATCACCTCGACATTGTTCTCTGTCACGACATCGAGTTCGTGCCCATGCAGCACATCGTGGACGAGACCCTGCCGGCGCTGCGGAAGATTCAGCAGGCGGGCAAGGTGCGCTTCATCGGCTTCAGCGGTTATCCGATGAAGATTTTCAAGTTCATCCTCGATCAGACGAGCGTGGACTGCGTTCTGAGCTACAACCAATACACTCTGCAAAACACGCGGTTCGCCGACGAGATCGTGCCGTATCTCAAGGCGAAGGGCGTGGGCGTGATGAACGCGGGGCCGTTCAGCGCGCGGCTGCTCACGAACGCGCCGCTGCCCGCGTGGCTCAAGGAGCCGGAGTCTGTGAAAGCCGCCGCCCGCGCCGCCGCCGCGCACTGCGCCAGCAAGGGCGTGGACATCGCGAAGCTCGCGCTCCAGTTCAGCCTCGCGAACCCCGACATCGCCACCACCGTCAGCGGCAGCGCGAACCCGAACAACATCCGCAACTGGGCGAGGTGGGCCGCCGAACCGATCGACCCGCAACTGCTCGCCGAAGTCCAGGCCATCTTCGCCCCGGTGAAGAATCTGGGACACAAGGAAGGTTTGCCTGAAAACAATTAGCCGATTTAGAACCTCCCGTCATGAAAGCACTCCAGCTCGAAAAACCCCTGTCCTGGCGCACCGTTGAAATCCCGGAACCTCCGCAGCCCGGTCCGGGCGAGGCGCTGTTGCGCGTGCATCGCATCGGCATCTGCGGCACGGACCTCTCCGGCTATCTCGGCAAGATGCCGTTCTTCAGCTACCCGCGCATTCCCGGTCACGAGCTGGGCGTGGAGGTGCTGGCGGTCGGTGCCGGCGTGACCAACATCAAACCCGGCGACCGCTGCTCGGTGGAGCCCTACATCAACTGCGGTCACTGCTACACGTGCCGCCGCGGCCACACGAACTGCTGCGAGACCAACAAGACCCTCGGCGTCATGTGCGATGGCGGCATGACCGCGCGCATCATCCTGCCCGCGCGCAAGCTGCATCCCTCCGCCAAGCTGAGCTTCGAGCAGCTTGCGCTCGTCGAGACGCTTGCGATCGGCTGCCACGCGGTGAGCCGGGGCAATCCCAAGCCGGAGGAGCACGTGCTGGTCATCGGAGCCGGCCCGATCGGGCTCAGCGCCATCGAGTTCGCCAAGCTCGCGGCGAAGAAGACCATCGTGATGGACATGAACGAGCAGCGCCTAGCCTTTGTGCGCGAGCGGATGGGCGTGCCAGACACCATTTTCACCAAAGGCGATGGCGAGGAGTTGAAACGGCTGGCGGAGCTCACCAACGGCCAGCTTGCCGACGTGGTGATTGACGCCACCGGCAGCAACAAGTCCATGGCGCAGGCGCTGAACTACTGCGCGTTCAAGGGCCGGCTGGTTTACGTCGGCATCACGCAGGCCGAGGTGAGCATTCCGCACGCCCCCGCGCTGCACCGGCGCGAACTGGACATCCTGGCGAGCCGCAACGCCCTCCCGGGGGACTTTACGCGCATCATCAAGCTGATCGAGGACGGCCAGATCGACACGCGTCCGTGGATCACCCATCACGCTGGCTTCGACGAGATGATGGGCGTCTTCGCGAGCTGGACCAAGCCGGAGACGGGCGTGATCAAGGCGATCGTCCACGTGGACTGAACTGGGCACTGCCTCTGGAGGAGCGCGGCTGTGTCGCAGACCAGCCGCAGGGGCTACGCCCGCCCGCAAACCACTGGCCGACTCGGACACGCGGCTAGTGGCTACGCGCTGCGGCTGGTTGCGCCCTGTTTACCGAGACATTGCGATCCGCTGGTCGCAACAGCACACTCCCGTCCATGAACATTGCCCCGTTGTCCATGTTGCTTGGCCTCGCCGTCAGCCTCGCTGCGTCCTCCAGCCTGTGTGCCCAGAACGCTGCCCCACTCGATGTGCCGGCGGCGAAGCGCGATGCCGCCGGCACCATCACCTTGACCTGTCCCACGCCTGGCGCGGTGATTCGCTACAGCATCGACGGCTCCGACCCTGGACCGAAGGGCGGGCCTTACCTCGCGCCCATCGAATTGCCCGCCGGCGGTGTGGTGAAAGCCCGGGCCTACAGCGAGGATCGGAAGCAGAAGGGTGATTTGTTCGAGGCTAAGTTCGAGGCGGTGGCCGGTGTGAAACCGCTGCCCGTCACGCTGGTTCCCTGCACGCAGGATCGGGACTGGCCGGTTTACGACTGGGCCAAGCGCCATGCTGCGGTCACGAAAATCGCCGCCGACCGCAAGGCTTCGCTCGTGTTCATCGGTGACTCCATCACGCAGATGTTTGGCGGCGAGCCACACGACCGGGGGCAGCCCGGCAAGGAGGTGTGGGAGAAGTTCTACGCCAAGCGCAGCGTGGCGAACCTCGGTTTTGGTTATGACTACCTGGAGAACACCCTCTGGCGGCTGCGCCACGGCGAGCTGGATGGAGCGAAGGCAAAAGTAGTGGTCATGCATATCGGCACTAACAACGCGGGCAAGAACACGCCCGAGGAAATTGCCCTCGGCGTTGGGGCGTTGCTCGACGAAATCCGCCAGCGCCAGCCACAGGCCCACGTCATCCTCATGGCCATCTTCCCGCGCGGTCCCAAGCCTGACGCCATGCGCGCCAAGCTGGACACGACGAACAAGCTCCTGGCCCAGTTCGCCAGCCCCGACCGGGTCACGTTCCTCGACATCGGCGCGAAGTTCCTCCGACCCGACGGAACCATCGCGCGGGAGATCATGGGGGACTACCTGCACCCGAGCGCCAAGGGTTATCAGATTTGGGCGGAGGCCATCGAGCCGTTGCTGGGGAAACTGCTCGGTGAGGGACAGAAATAGGATGTTTGGTGACCTTCTGAATCGAGTGTTTGGCTCGGTGGGATTGGCATCGCCTTTTCCTCCGGCCAATGAGTCAATCCGTGCGACAACCTCAATCCATGCCATGAATCCACTTTCCCGTTTCTCCCCCGCCATCCTGTTGGCGGCCCTTGCCGTGTGCCCGGCGCTCCGTGCCGATGTGAAGCTGCCGCCCGTCTTCTCCGACCACATGGTCTTGCAGCGGGACATGGCCGTGCCGGTCTGGGGCATGGCCGCGCCCGAGGAGGAGGTCACCGTCAGCATCGCCGGCCAGACGAAGACCACGAAAGCCGATGCCAAGGGACTGTGGCGCGTGAAGCTGGACCCGTTGAAGGTCGGCCCCGCGCTGACGCTCACGGTGAAGGGCAAGAACACACTCACGTTGAAAGACGTGCTCGTCGGCGAGGTGTGGGTTGGGTCCGGCCAGTCGAACATGGCGGGGACGGCGGGCGGCTATGCCAAGTCGGACGAGAACCTGGCCAAGATTCTCGCCGGTGGTCCGCTGCCGAAGATTCGGCATCTGCACAGCCGGGGTGCGGGCTGGCAGGAGGCCACGCCGCAGACGATGGCGAATTTCGGCGCGATTCTGCTGCCGTTCGGCCTGCGTCTGCAGCAGGAGCTGGATGTGCCCGTCGGCTTGCTGCTCGGCGCGGTGGGCGGCACGCCTTCCGGCTACTGGCTGACCGAGGAGATGTTCCAGACCGACGCGGCCTGCAAGTCGGTGGTGCAGAAGTTCGCCGCGACGTATCAAATCGAGCCATTGCAGAAGCGGTATGAGGCCGACCTCGCCGCGTGGGAAAAGGCCAGCGCCGCCGCGAAGGCGGAAAAGAAGAATCCCCCGCGCCGTCCCAATCCGCCGGGCAAACCTGGCGAGGCCACCGGTGGCAAGATCGGCAACCTCTTCGAGGCGCACATCCGGGGCTTCGTGGGTTACGGCATCCGGGGCGTGCTGTGGGATCAGGGCGAGAGCGGCACGGCCATCGTGGGCGTGGATCAGTTCACCTTGATGGGCGCGTTGATTCGCGGCTGGCGGCAGGCGTGGGGCCAGGGCGAATTCCCCTTCCTGTATGTGCAGAAGCCCAGCGGGGGCGGCCCGGCCTGGGAGCCCGAGCACGCGGTGACGAAGCAGGCGAACAAGTTCGCCCCGCTTCCGGCGCAAGTGCCCGCCGACGGCCACTATCGCGAGACGCACATCCACATTCGGACCTACCCGCAGACCGCGATGGTCACGAGCACCGACCTCGGTTCCGGCGTGCATCCGACCAACAAGTCCGGCTACGGCGAACGGGCGGCGCGCGTGGCGCTCGCAGTGGCTTACGGGAAGAAGGTGGAGTTCTACGGTCCGCTCTATGAGTCGCACACGGTCGAGGGCGGCAAGGTGCGCGTCCGCTTCACCCACGTCGGGCAAGGGCTGGCCTTCAAGCACGGGGATAAGCTTCAGGGCTTCGCCATCGCGGGTGAGGACAAGAAGTTTCACTGGGCCACGGCGGTGATTGCGGGCGACACGGTCGTGCTCACGAGCGAACAGGTGGCTAAGCCCGTAGCGGTGCGCTACGCGTGGGCCTCGGTCCATCCGTGGGCGAACTTGTTCAACCAGGACGGGCTGCCGGCGCAGTCGTTCCGCACGGATGATTGGAAGTAGGCCGCGGAATCGCCAGCGTTCCTGTAACCGCAGTCCGGTCGCCGTCAGGGGCGGCCATTTTCCGGCTGTTCGTGCTATCGCAGGCTGTGTAGCTTTGTGTCGTGTCTCCGGTCTCCGCCAACAAATCTTCCGCGCCCATGCCCCGCCACCGGGTGTTGCTGGTGGATGACGACGCCGTCATCATTGAACTGCTGGCCGCGCTGCTGGAGGACGCGGGGTTTGAGGTGCGGACGGCCGGCTCGGCGATGGAAGCGCGGGCGGTGCTCACCGAGTATTCCCCCGCGCTCATCCTGCTGGATGTGGTGCTGCCGGATGCCGATGGCCGGGAGTTCTGCCACTGGCTCAAGGCGGAGGAGCGGACGAAAGACACGTTTGTCATCCTGATTTCCGGCCTGGCGGTGGGACCCAGTAGTTGCATCAGTGGCCTGAACCTTGGCGCGGACGATTATCTCACCAAGCCGGTGCAGCCGCAGGAGCTCATCGCACGCATCCGGTCCTTCCTGCGCATCCGGCAGGCGGCCGACGAATTGCGGCACGCCAAGGAGCATCTGGAGGTCAATGTTCAGGCGCGCACGGCTGAGTTGCGGGAGGCCAATCTGCAATTGCAGCGTTTCACAGAGGATTTGCGCACGCTTTCCCGCCGGCTCCTGGAAACCCAGGAGCGTGAGCGTCGTCGGCTTGCGCACGAACTGCACGATGAAGCCGGCCAAACCCTGACGGTGCTCAATTACTCATTCGACACGCTGGAAGCGGCGGGCAATGCGGATCCACGGGCTTTGAACGATGGGCGCGGTGCCTTGAAACGACTGACCACGTTAATCCGGAATCTCTGGCAGGAACTGCGGCCCGCGTTGCTGGATGATCTGGGTATCGTGCCCGCGCTCTTGTGGTATTTCGAGCGTTACATGCCAGCCACCGGAGTGCGGGTGGAATTTCATGCGGATGACGTAGATCGCCAGCGCTTCAATCCGGAGATCGAGACTGCGGTTTATCGCACGGTGCAGGAGTCGCTCACCAACGTCGCCCGCCATGCCGGGGTGTCATCGGCGGTGGTGAGCTTGCGGACCACCGCCACCGTATTGCTCGTCGAGGTGTTGGACCACGGCAAGGGCTTCAATCCTCGCGCAGGATTGAGCCGTGACGGGAGTTGCGGCCTGGTCGGCATGAGCGAGCGGGTGCGTCTGCTGGGTGGCTCGTTTGCGATTTCATCCGATCCCGGCAAGGGCACGCGCGTTATGGCAGAATTCCCCTTGCTCCGCGCTCATGAAGAAGTGACCTTGCGCCCTTTGACCGCTCCGTTGGAGTCGCTCGGGCTGGCTCCCGGATTGTCGGCGGGATCATTCGAATCAGCGACTAAGTGAAAACGACCAGCATAGTGATTGTGGAGGACCACCCATTGGTGCGCCGGGGCATCCGTGGCCTGCTCCAGTCCCAGGGCGATTTCCGCGTCGTCGGTGAGGCGAGCAACGGCTTGGAGGCCTTGCACGTCATCGAGCAAACCCATCCTGATGTGGTGATCACGGACATTGTGATGCCGATGGTGGACGGGCTTGACCTGCTGCGGGAGCTGGCCAAGTCCACGCCCCGGCCCCTGCTCGTGGTGCTGTCACTCTTCGATGAGGAGCGTTACATTCAGGCTGCCACGGAGTGCGGCGCGGCGGCGTATGTGCTCAAGCAGTCCGCGCCGACGTTTCTCATCACGGCGATTCGGGACGCGCTGTCCGGCCGGTTCTTCTGCACCCCGCCCATCAACGGGCGCGCGCTGGAAGAGATTCAGGAGCGGGTGCGCCGGCTGCCCATGAGCCAGCCTAACCTGCTCACCCAGGACGAGCACCTCGTCCTGCAGCTTCTGGGCGCGGGCTGCCAGGTGGAGCTCATTCAGCAACGCCTTGCCCATCAGCCGCTTTCCTTCCCCGTGGTTTGCCAGAGCATCACCCTCAAGCTCGGCCTTGCTGACCCGGCGGAACTCCGCCGGTTTGCCGAGCGCTGGGCGACCGCGCAGAACTGACCGCCCCCGCCCTGGCGGCAGCGGGCGAGTGGTCTTCGCCAAAATTGTGTCTGGCCCCGGCGTGACTCGTCGGGAATGATGCGCTCCATCGTTTAGCAGAAACCGAAGTATGAGCCACGTCACTGTTCCCGTCGAAATTGCCGACCCGGTCAACCAGCGCATTCTTGCGATCTCGGAAGACCAGTTGCAGGGCTTCCAGGCCGATCCAATGGGGGCGATTGCCCAGCAGGCCGGGCTGCCGGTGGACACGGTGATTGGGCGCATCCAGGCCATGCTGCGGGCCGGGGTCATCCGGCGTGTGCGGCAGACCTTGCTCGCCACCAACCTTGCCCAGGGCGCGCTCGTCGCCTGGGAGGTGCCGCAGGAAAAGCTCGATGCGGCCTTCGACGACCTCTTCGCCAACGACCCCTTCTCCGGCCACGTGGTCACGCGCTCGACGGACGCCGCCACGCCCGGCTCGACTTACAGGCTCTGGACCACGCTGAAGATTCCCGCCGGCTACTCGATGCCCCGGCATTGCGAGTATCTCGCCCGCCGGATCGGCGCAGGGCACTTCCGGCTCATGCCGGCCAAGAAGCTTTTCGCCCTCGGCGTCGGCCACACGCGGCGGCGCGGCATGGAACCCGGCAGCAAGGCCGACGTGCCGGCGGAGGCGCAAGACGTGGCGATGGTCACGCTCAACGAGCTGGAGTGGCGCATTCTGGAAGCCGTGAAGCGCGAGTTCAAACCGGAGGAGCTCGTTCCCGACTTGTGGGCCGCCCGCGCTGCCGAGGCGGGCGTGCCGCTCAAGACGTTTCTCGAAGTCGCCGCCGATTTCAACGAGCGCAAGATCATCGGGCGCTTCTCCACCTTCCTTGAACACGTCAAGACCCTGGCCACCGGCGAGAAGGTCACGAAGTTCAACGCGCTCTTCCACTGGGCCGTGCCGCCGGGCCGCGAGATTGAGGCGGGCCGCGAAGTGGGCCGTCATCACATCATGACGCACGCCTACTGGCGCGAGGGTGGCCCGGAGTTCCGCAACGTGAACGTCATGGGCGTCGCGCATGGCACCGACAAGGCGCTCGTGCTCGCGCACAAGGCGGCGATTGACGCGCATCTGAACGGCCTCGGCATCACTGTCAGCTATACAAACGTCTTCTGGGGCGGGCGCAGCGAAATCAAGCCCAGCGAAATTTCGCCCAACGCGTATCGCGCCTGGTGCTTGGCCAACGGCCTCGATCCCCAGCGGATGCAATTGCAGCTGGGCGAGCGGATGATTGCGGGCTGAAGTCCGGCGGCGCAGGGCAGCACGATCCGGCCTGAATCACGCCCGGTCTGACTTCAGCGGGCGTTCAACGCCCCTTCACACCATCTGCCAAGGACTTGGCGAAGGCCTCCAGCCGGGGCACCAGTTCGGGTGAATCGCCGAGCTGTGCGATCTGGTTCACCACCGCGCTGCCCACGACTGCTCCGTCAGCCGCCGAGGCCACCTGACGAGCCTGCTCGGGGTTCGAGATGCCGAAGCCGACGGCGATGGGGAGTGGGGTGTGGGCGCGGATGAGCGCCACGCGCTCGGCGAGGTTGCCCGCGACCTTTGCCTGCATACCAGTCACGCCCTCGCGGGAGACATAATAGATGAAACCCGTGCCGCGCCGTGCGATCTGGGCGATGCGATCCTCAGGGGTCGTGGGCGCGATGAGCCAGATGGCGCTCATGCCCGCCTGTCGCATCAGGGCCTCATAGGTGTCGGCCTCCTCCGGCGGCAAGTCGAGCACCAGCAGCCCATCCACACCCGCGCGGGCGGCGTCATTGATGAACGTCTCCACGCCGCACCGATGCAGTAGATTGAAGTAAACGTAGAGCACGATCGGGATCTGCGATTCCCGGCGGATGCTGGCGATGGTGGCGAGCAGCTTCGGCGGCGTGGTGCCGGAGGCGAGGCCACGCTGCGCCGCCAACTGGTTCACCAAACCATCCGCCAGCGGGTCGCTGAAGGGCACGCCCAGCTCCAGGATGTCCACGCCGGCTCGATCAAAACCCAGGGCCAGCTGCCGCGTGGCTTCGAGATGCGGGTCGCCGGCGCCGATGTAAACCACCAGGGCCTTCTGCCCGGCGCGCTTCAGGTGCGCGAAGCGTTCTTCAATGCGGTTCATGCGCGGCGGATTCAACCGGCCCGGTGCGGGGGAAGCAAGGAATACAGCAGCGCTGATTGGCTGGTGGCGCTGCTGCCTCCGCGAGCACTGGTGGAAACATCGTGTGCGAGCTTGTGACCTTGCGCGGCCCGGTTCCGTCCATTGAGCCGATGAAACGCCTCTTCGCTCACTTGATAGTGCTCACTTTCCTGCCCGGCTTCCTCTTTGCTGCCGAAGGTTCGCGGCTGAACATCCTGTTCGTCTTCGCCGATGACTGGGGTCGCTATGCCAGTTGCTACAAGGGGTTGGATGGACGGCCGACGCCCAACGACCTCATTCAAACGCCGAACGTGGACCGGGTCGCGCGCGAGGGCGTGCTCTTCAAAAACGCCTTCGTCAACGCGCCGAGCTGCACCCCGTGCCGCAGTTCGCTGCTCTCGGGGCGCTACTTTTTCCAGACGGGGCGCGGGGCCATCTTGCAGGGCGCGGTGTGGGACGAAAGCATCCCCACCTTTCCGCTGCTGCTCCGCGACGCGGGATATCACATCGGCAAGAGCTTCAAGGTGTGGAGTCCGGGCTCGCCGGCGGACGCGGGTTTCGGCGGCCAGCAATACGCTTATCAAAAGGCCGGAGGCGCTTGTAACAACTACTCCGAGGAGGTGACGAAAATGGTCGCCGACGGGCAGACCATTGCCGCCGCGCGGGAGAAAATCTTCGGTCAGGTGCGCGGCAACTTTGATGACTTCCTCGCGGCGCGGAAGCCCGGCCAGCCGTGGCACTATTGGTTTGGCACCACCACCACGCACCGCTCGTGGGTGAAGGGCAGCGGAAAGGCGCTGTGGGGCATTGAGCCCGACGCCTTGAAGGGGAAGCTGCCCAAGTTCCTGCCGGATGTGCCGGAGATTCGCGAAGACGTCGCGGACTACCTTGGCGAGTGTCAGGCCGTGGATGCCTATGTGGGCGAGTTGCTCAAGCGGCTCGAAGCTGCGGGCGAACTCGACAAGACTGTCATCGTCCTCAGCGGCGACCACGGGATGCCCGGCGTCACCAGCGGGAAGTGCAACCTCTACGATCACGGCACCGCCGTCACATTGGCCGTCCGCTGGCCCGGGGCGAAGCCCGGCCGCGTGCTTGAAGATCTGGTGCGGCTGCCGGACCTGATGCCCACCTTCCTCGAAATCGGCGGGGTCAAGCCGCCGGAGAACCTTTACGGCAAGAGCCTCGTGCCGTTGCTGAAGTCAGACAAAAGCGGGCTCGTGGACCCGGCCCGCAACTGGGTGGTGACCGGCCGCGAGCGGCATGTGGGCGTCGCGCGCGAGGGCAACCTGCCTTATCCCATGCGAGCCCTGCGCACTCCCGAGTTTCTCTACATCCGCAACTTTGCCCCGGACCGCTGGCCGATGGGTGCGCCCTACGCCGCCGCCGAGTCCACGCCGGATGTCAAAGCCGTGGCGGCGAACACCCGCGCCGCGTTCCCGGACATGGACGCCAGCCCCACCAAGACCTGGCTGATCGCACACCAGCACGACCCGCAGTGGAAGCAGCAGTTCGACATCGCCTTCGCCAAGCGTCCGGCCGAGGAACTTTACGATTTGAAGAACGACCCTGACCAGGTGAAGAACCTGGCCGCCGATCCAGCCTTCGCCACGCAGCGCCGCGAGCTGTCTGAACGTTTGATGAAGACCCTCCAGGCGGCGAAGGACCCGCGCGTGGTGGGCGACGGCACGGCCTTCGACAAATCTCCGTTCAGCGATCCGGAGCAAGTCGGCGGCAAGGGTGACAAGGCGAAGAAGAAGGCGAAGTAGCCATCGGCGCAGGCAGACGGTCAGTCGCTGGAAAAACCGCCGGATTCGAGCGTGAATCAGGACCGCCAACCCACGCTCCAGACCCGCCGTCAGGAAAAACTCCTGTTGCCTTTCCGCCCGTGGCTCGTGTAGAAGCCCGCGCTACTCATGGGCAAAGCCCTCATCATCGCAGAAAAGCCTTCCGTCGCGGCGGACATCGCCAAGGCGCTGGGCGGATTTCAAAAGGACAAGTCGGGCGAGTTCTACGAGAGCGCCACGCACATCGTCTCGTCCGCCGTCGGCCATCTCCTTGAACTCGTCGTGCCCGAGGAGCACGACATCAAGAAGGGCAAGTGGACCTTCAAGTGCCTGCCCCACCTGCCGCCGCAGTTTGGCCTGCAGCCCATCGAGAAGTCCGCCGACCGCCTCAAAGTCCTCCAGCGCCTCCTCAAGCGGAAGGATGTGGACACCATCATCAACGCCTGCGACGCCGGGCGTGAGGGCGAGCTGATCTTCCGCCGCATCACGGATTACACCAAGGCCAAGCAGCCCATCCAGCGCCTCTGGCTCCAGTCGATGACCGCCGGGGCCATCCGCGAAGGCTTCGCGCAGCTCCGCTCCGATGCCTCCATGCGCCCACTTGCCGACGCCGCTGAGAGCCGCGCGGAGGCTGACTGGCTGATTGGCATCAACGGCACGCGGGCGATGACCGCGTTCAACAACAAGACCGGCGGCTTCAACCTCACGACTGTCGGGCGCGTGCAGACGCCGACGCTGGCCATCCTGGTTGAGCGCGAGGCGAAGATTCGCAAGTTCGTCGCGCGCGATTACTGGGAAGTCCTCGGCACCTTCGACGCGAAGGCCGGCCAGTATCCGGGCCGCTGGTTCGATGAGAAGTTTCAGAAGAGCTCCGCCAAGGACGCCGATGCCGAGCAAAAGGCCGAGCGCCTCTGGACCAAGGAACAGGCTGACGCCCTCCGCGCCAAGTGCCTCGGCAAGCCCGGCATCGTCACCGAGGAGAGCAAGCCCAGCACGCAGCTTTCGCCCGGCCTCTACGATCTCACCACGCTCCAGCGCGAGGCAAACGGCCGCTTCGGCTTCAGCGCGAAGAACACGCTCGGGCTCGCGCAGGCGCTCTACGAAAAGCACAAGGTGCTCACCTACCCGAGAACGGATGCCCGCGCGCTGCCGGAGGATTACATCCCTACGGTGAAGAAGACGCTCGACTCGCTGCGCGACCTCGCCGGCTACAGCGTTCCCGCCGCCAAGATTCTGACCGAAGGCTGGGTGCGTCCGAACAAGCGCATCTTCAACAACGCCAAAATCTCCGACCACTTCGCCATCATTCCCACCGGCGTGCTGCCCAAGGGCCTCTCCGAGCCGGAGCAGAAACTCTACGACCTCGTCACGCGCCGCTTCCTCGCGGTGTTTTTCCCGGCGGCGGAATTTCTGGAGACCACGCGCATCACACGCGTCGAGGGCGAGCCGTTTAAGAGCGCCGGCAAGGTGCTCGTGAAGGCCGGCTGGCTCGAAGTCTATGGCAAGGAAGTCGCCGGCGACGACGACGCGCCGAGCCTCGTGCCCGTCCAGCAGGGCGAGCAGGTGAAGACCGCCGAGATCGAAGTCAAAGGCAGCCAGACCAAGCCCCCGGCGCGCTACTCGGAAGCCACGCTCCTCGGCGCGATGGAAAGCGCCGGCAAGCTCATCGAGGACGACGAACTGCGTGAGGCCATGAGCGAACGCGGTCTGGGCACGCCCGCCACCCGC
>CAIPBN010000788.1 GCA_903863315.1 uncultured Verrucomicrobiota bacterium
CTGCGCTTCGGCCAGCGCCATGAGCGATTCCCCATACTCGTGCCGCGGATCCTCCGCGCACACCGCCGCCAGATATGTCTGGGCATCCGCCGGCCGGCCCAGTTGGAGCAGGCACTGGCCAAAGTGGGCCCGCGTGTCGAGATCCTGGGGTTCCCGCTCCAGCGCCCGTAAATAACACGCCTCGGCCTCCTTGAGCTTGCCCTGCTTCAAATACACGTCACCCAGCTCCGCGTGGTGATGCGCCTTGTCTAGCAGTTGAATCTGCTTCTCCAGCTCCGCAATGCGCCCGCGCGTGGCCTGCCCCGGCAAAGTGAAGCCACCACCACCGCCGAGCGAAGGAGCACCCCGGTAAACCATGAAGAAGTAGAGCACCGCGTTCAGCAACGGGAACAGGATAATGAACGCCACCCACATCCACTCCTCACGCCGGAAGGCGTCCACCAGCATCCAGAGGCAAAAGCCGATAATCAGCCAGCCCACCGGGTGCGTGAGGAACGCGGTCAGCTCGGTGAGGAACAGGGCAAGCATGGTGCGAGAAGTGAGGCAAGCCAGTGCGGACCACCACCAGGCTTTACGCCGCCACCCAATGCTGCTCCGCCCACAGCGCTGCGGACTTCTGCTTCGCTTCCTTCTCCCGCTCCTTTTGCAGTTCCAAGTCCAGGTCCGGCCCCACCTTGAGGTCTTCCTTGATCGGCACGGACGGATTCTTGAAGTCAATCCCCGCCAGCTCGGTGTAATGCCGGAACACATCGGTGTTCAGGATGAAGCCGCCAAAGCGTTCGGCGCCCGGTCCCGTCGCCACCAGCGGAACGAAGTCCGAGCAATGCGCCGTTCCCGTCCAGCCGATGCCAAGATGGTTGGCCATGAGCTGCCCAAGCTGGGCGACGTTGCTGTTCATCACCGTGAACTGCGCCTTGCCCTTGCGGACCAGGAAGGGCGCGAAAGCCGCCGCCTTCTCGGGCGGCACGCGATAATCGGTCGCCTCATGGATGACCGAGGCAATGACAGCCGGGTCGTCCACGATGCGGGGCACCGGGGTGCCAAAGGGCAGCGGCAGGCTGTCCGGCCCGGGCACATTCAGCCGCTTGAAAATTTCACTAAACGACTGTTTCACCCGCTGCACGTTGGTGAACAGCGCGGAGCTGAACCCGTAGTTGAGCCCGATGCCGCTGAGACCCGGATTGCCGGTCGGGTGATCTGTGGTGATGACCAGCAGCGTCTCCGGGTGGCGCTTCTGGAAGTCGAGGCAGACATCCAGCGCCTCATCGAAGGCAATCTGGTCGTAAAGCGCCGCCACCGCGTCGCACATGTGCGCGCCGTGATCCACGCGCCCGCCCTCCACCTGCATGATGAAGTGATTTTCGTTCTCGAGCTTCGCCAGCGCCTTGCGGGTCAGCTCGGCGAGGTGCGGGACAGTCTCGCGATGCTTCGCATCGTGGTTCCAGTCCACGGTGAATGGGAGGTGGCTGTTGGCGAAAATGCCCAGCCATTTGCCCTCGTTCTTGGCGGCGGCAAACTCCTTCGCCGTCTTGAAGACCTGATAGCCGGCGGCCTGGTAGTCCGGCAGCAAGGCCCGCTTGTCCTTGCGTTTGGCGGAGTCGAAATACTTCTGCCCGCCGCCGAGGAGCACCTCGACGCCGCGCTCCATGTATTGCACGGCGATGCTTTCCGCCGCCTCGCGCTTGAGCCCGCTGGCCGCGAAGCCGGAGGGGGTGGCGTGCGTGATCTCCGTGGTCGTGACCAGCGCGCGCTTCCAGCCCTGCTGGCCGAAGAGCGTGTAAAGCGGGGTCAGAATCGTGCCGTCGGGCAGGATGTTGACCGTGCCGTTGACGATGCGCGATCCGCTGCCCCACGCGCAGGCGGACGCCGAGGAATCAGTCACGACGGAATTCAGCGAACGCACGTCCATATAGGCGGGGACACTGCCGGGCCGGTTGTAGAGGTTCATCCAGGATAGCCCACGGCCGCGCACCGCGCGCGAAAGATGGTCGGCCATCGAGAGCGTGGCCATCGCCATGCCGTCGGCAACGAGGTGGATGATGTGCCGGGGCTTTTGACCCGGCCGGGCATTGCCCGGTTCGGCAGCGTGGACGGCGGCCGGAGCGGCGGTGGACGCAGCCGCCAGCAAGCCGGTGCGCGTGAAGAAACGGCGACGGTTCAGAGACATGGCGGGAAACTAGGAGCGAGCCGGTGGTTTGCCAATGCCGAAGGCGCGGGAGGCGGACACCCCCGTTCGACATGTCTCACGGCGCGCGGAGTTTTCTTTCCCCTTCCCCTCACCTCCCGCACCCTCTCCCCATGCTCGACCTGACCCGCGACCCATCTTCCGACCCGCTGCGCCTCTACCGCTACCGCGACGGCATTTACGCCGTGGACCTGCTCAACGCCGCCGTGGTCCACCTCGATTTCTTCACGTGGCTCGCGGCGCATCCGTCGGATGCCGCGACGATTTGCCGCGAGTTGCAGCTCGCCGCCCGGCCCGTGGACGTGATGCTGACGCTGTTCAAGGCCAACGGCTTTGTCCGCGAGGCGAATGGTGTCCACCACGTCACCGAAGTCGCACGCGAACATCTCGTGCAAGGCTCGCCGTGGTTTCTCGGTCCCTACTTTGGTTCGCTGAAGGACCGGCCCGTCACGCTCGACATGCTCAAGGTGCTCCGCACCGACAAGCCGGCGAACTGGGGCAGCTCGAAGTCCGAGAAGGAGTGGAGCAAGGCGATGGAGGACGAGGACTTCGCGCGGCGCTTCACGGCGGCGATGGACTGCCGGGGCATCTACCTCGGGCGGGCGGTTGCGAAGACGCTTGCTCCCGGTGGACGCACGCGGCTGCTCGACATCGCCGGCGGGTCCGGCATCTACGCGTGCGCCATCGCGGCAGGTCATCCTGACGTGCACGCGACGGTCTTCGAGAAGCCACCGGTGGACCTCGTTGCCGCCAAGCACATCGCCGAGCGCGGCTTCGCCGGGCGCGTCAACGTGCTGCCCGGCGACATGTTCCGCGACCCGCTGCCCACCGGCTTTGACATGCACCTGTTCTCGAACGTGCTGCATGACTGGGACACGCCGGTGGTGAAGCAGTTGCTGGAGAAGTCCTTCGCCGCGCTCCCGCCCGGCGGCTTGCTGATCATTCACGACATGCACCTCAGCGCGGACAAGACCGGTCCGCTGCCGGTCGCCGAGTATTCCGTCATCCTCATGCACTCGACCGAGGGCAAGTGCTACTCGCTCGGTGAACTGACGGAACTGTTCGCGCAAGTGGGCTTCCAAAACCTCAAGCACCTGCCAACGGCGGCGGACCGCAGCATTGTCACCGCAGAAAAGGCCCGCTGACTCCGCAGGCTAGCTCACCTTGCGCAGCTTGGTGATGCGGCCGGTGTTGACCCATTCGGCGACGAAGATGTTGCCGGCGGCGTCGAAGCAAGCGTCGTGGGGGTGCAGGAACTTGCCAGAGACCCAGCCTTCGCCCTTTTCCTCGCGGCGAAGTTTCATGCCGTCCTTGAGCACGGCAGCGCGCCACTCAGGGTCTTCGCCTAGGTGGGTGATGACCTTGTCGTCCTTGTCCAGAAGGGTGATGCGGGCGCTGAGGTCGGGGACGAGGAGCACGTCCTTGTGCGAGTCAATGTTCGCGGGGAGGATGAAGCCGTCGAGGGTCTTGAGGTGCTTGCCGTCGAGGTCGAACCATTGGAGGCGCTTGTTCGCGCGGTCGCAGACAACGACGGAGGGCTTGCGGCCGGGGCGGTCGTCGAGCCAGATGCCGTGCGGGGTGTTGAACTGGCCGGGACCGGTGCCCGGCTCGCCGAACTTCGCGAGCCACTTGCCGTCCTTGTCGTAGCGGTGGATGCGATAAGAGCCGTAGCCGTCGGCGAGGTAGAAGCCGCCGTCCGGGAGGAAGGCGTAGTTCGTGGGCATGAAGGCATCGCGGCCCCACCGCTTCATGGGCTTGGTGTCCTCGTCCTTGAGATAGACGCCGGCGTCCATGGGGGCGTATTTCTGCCAGACGGTCTCGCCCTTGAGCGTGAGCTTGGCGAAGCTCTTGACCTGCTGGTAGCCGGTGACCCAGAGGAACTGCTCCTTGCCCTCGGTGCGGACTTCGAGGCCGTGGCCGCCGCCCTGAAATTGTTTGCCGAAGGCGCGGATGAACTTGCCCTGCGGGTCGAACACGAAGATGGACGGGTGGTCCTTCAAGTTCTCGCGGCCCTCGTGGATGACGTAGAGGTTCTGGTCACGGTCCACAGCGACGTTGTGGGTGGTCTGCCAGGTGTATTGCGCAGGGAGCTGTGC
>CAIPBN010000789.1 GCA_903863315.1 uncultured Verrucomicrobiota bacterium
CCTCCCTCAAGATCTCCAGCATCGACAGCCGCGCCATGACCCTCTCCATCGAGCAGGGCAAGGGCCGCAAGGACCGCAAGGCCAAGCTCTCGCCCCCTCTGCTGGATGTGTTGCGCAAGTGGTGACTGTACGCGGCGGAGTAAAACTCCCTCACTCAGGCGGGTGCGTTTTGCACTTCGCGGGCGGAGTAAAAATACCTCGCCATTAATCCTTTCGACCGCTTTGGCGGTTCGAGAGGCTGGGGATGTACAAGGTGGTCAGCTACGAGGTTGTGCGCCGTGCGGTGTTCGTCGAGGGACTGTCGCAGCGCCAGGCGGCGACGCGGTTCGGCAAGGACCCGAGAACGATCAGGAAGATGTGCGCGTTCTCTGCGCCGCCCGGATATCGGCGGGCCAAGACGCCGGCGCGGCCGAAGCTCGATCCGTTCCTGGGCGTGATCGATGCGATCCTCGCAGCCGACCAGCATGCTCCGGTGAAGCAGCGTCACACCACCAAGCGGATATTCGAGCGGCTGCGCGATGAGCACGGATATGCGGGTGGGAACACCTCGGTGAAGGACTATGTACGCGGGGCCCGCATCACGGCGCGCGAGATGTTCGTGCCGCTGATCCACCCGCCGGGCCACGCCCAGATCGATTTTGGCGAAGCGGTCGCAGTGATCGCCGGGGTGCGCCAGAAGATCCATTTCTTCTGCATGGACCTGCCGCACTCGGATGCCTGCTTCGTGAAGGCCTATCCGGCCGAGACGACCGAGGCGTTTCTCGACGGCCACGTTGCAGCCTTCGCCTTCTTCGGCGCCGTGCCGCTCTCGATCCTCTATGATAATCTCAAGATCGCCGTGGCGCGCATTCTGGGCGATGGCGTCCGCGTGCGCAGTCGCGCCTTCAGCGAGTTGGTTAGCCACTTCCTGTTCGCCGACCGGTTCGGCCGGCCGGGCAAAGGCAATGACAAGGGCAATGTCGAAGGCCTGGTCAAGTATGCCCGCAAGAACTTCATGGTTCCGATCCCTCATGCGGCCAGCTTCGAGGAGCTCAACGCCATGCTCCTGGCGGGCTGCATCCGCCGCCAGGACGATGTCCTGCGCGGCTTTGAGGCCACGATCGGTGCGCGCATGGCGGCGGACATCGGTGTCTTCCGCAACGATCCGGTCGGAGCCTTCGAGCCGTGCGAGAAAGTCGCGACGCGTGTCAGCGCGTTCTCACTGGTGCGCTACCGCACCAATGATTACTCCGTGCCCACCCGCTATGGCCATCGCGAGGTCCTGGTGAAGGGGTTCGTCGACGAAGTCGTCGTCATCTGCGGCGCCGATGTCATCGCCCGCCATCCGCGCGCCTACGCCAAGGCCGATCTGATCTTCGATCCGCTACACTATCTCGAGCTTCTGGAGCGCAAGGCCAACGCTCTCGATCAGGCGGCGCCGCTTGAGAACTGGGGCCTGCCGGAGGAGTTCGCGACATTCCGCAGGCTTCTGGAGAGCCGCATGGGGACGCGCGGCAGGCGCGAGTACATCCAGGTGCTGCGCCTCATCGAGATCTTCGCGCTTGCCGATGTCGCCGCCGCCATCACCACGGCGCTGTCGCTTAGCGCCATCAGTTTCGACGCCGTCAAGCAGCTTGTCGCCGCTCGCGTCGAACGCCGTACGGTCAAGCTCGACCTTGAGGCCTATCCCCATCTGCCCCGCGCCGAGGTCAAGGCCACACGGGCAGCCGATTATCTGGCCCTGACAACCGCCCAGAACATCGAGATGGCAGCATGAGCGCCCCGCCAGAGATGCTGCTCGCCCATCACCTCAAGCAGCTCAAGCTGCCGACGATCCTGCGCGAGTACGACAAGGTTGCAGCCCTTTGCGCCGCCGAGAAGATCGACCATCCGGGCTATCTCCTGCGCCTCGTCGAGATGGAGTTGATCGATCGCGAGCGGCGCGTGGTCGAGCGCCGCATCCGAGAGGCGCGCTTCCCAGCCATCAAGTCCATCGACACGTTCGACTTCACCGCGATCCCCAGCGTCAACAAGATGCTGGTGCTCGAACTTGCCCGCTGCGAGTTCATTACCCGGCGCGACAATGTCATCGCCCTGGGCAACTCTGGAACCGGCAAGACTCACGCCGCGCTGGCGTTGGGGCTCGCTGCTTGCCAGCGCGGCTTCTCGGTGGCGTTCTATACCGCAGCCGGCCTGGTCCACACCCTGAACGAAGCGCGCGATGAGCGACGCCTGCTGAAGCTTCAGGCCCAGCTTCAAGCGGTAAAGCTCCTGATCATCGACGAGCTCGGATATGTCCCGCTCTCACGCACCGGCGCCGAGTTGTTGTTCGACGTGTTCAGCCAACGCCATGAACGCGGCTCGACCATCGTCACCTCCAATCTTCCCTTTGACGAATGGACGTCGGTGATGGGCTCTGAACGCCTCACCGGCGCGCTCCTCGACCGGCTGACCCACCACGTCCACATCCTTGAGTTCAACGGCGACAGCTTCCGCCTCAAGCACTCCAAGGCGCGCCGCAAGTCCGCGCCCCCGGCCGAGACGCCGGCAACGCCCGAACTCAGCATCGACCCCGAAACCGGCGAGATCCTCGAGTCCTGAGGTCGCCCAAAACTTCGGCCGAAACGCCGAGGGCCCCCAATTGGGGGCCCTCGGCGTTAACACCTGCGCTCACTGCAAGTGATGTACTTTTACTCCGCCCGGCTGATGTAATTTTGCTCCGCCGTTGACATGCGGGCGATGGCGAACTTGGAATCATCCCGGGTTCGATGGGCGCAAAATCGTTCATCGTGCGCGGGAAAGGCAACGCGGACTCATTCTGCTCGTGCTCGCACGGCGCAGGACGCAAGATATCGCGCTCCGAAGCCAAGCGCACCTTCTCGCTGAAGGACCACCGCGAGGCGGTCGCCGGCGTGGAGTGCCGCGTGGACGAACACCTGATCGACGAAACGCCGATGGCCTATAAGGACATCGACGCCGTCATCGCGGCGCAGTCCGACCTGATCGAGGTGGTTCACTGAACCGCCCCGGTAACCCCGGAGGCCATTTGGTTTTAGTTACGCAGCGATAGCTGTTTCCTCCAGCGACGCAAAGTAGGCGGCCTCTGCCTCGGCGGGCGGGATGTTGCCGATGGGCTCGAGCAGCCGGCGATTGTTGTACCAGTCGACCCATTCCAGCGTGGCGTACTCGACGGCATCGAGCGACCGCCACGGCCCCTTCCGCCAGATCACCTCGGCTTTGTAGAGTCCGTTGATCGTCTCTGCGAGAGCGTTGTCATAGCTGTCGCCAACGCTGCCGACGGACGGCTCAAGTCCGGCTTCGGCCAGGCGCTCGGTGTACTTGATGGACACATATTGCGATCCGCGGTCGGAGTGATGGACGAGGCCGCCGCCGACAAGCGGCCGGCGATCATGCAACGCCTGCTCGAGCGCATCGAGGACGAAGCCTGCATGCGCCGAGCGTGAGACGCGCCAGCCGACGATGCGGCGAGCGTAGACGTCGATGACGAAGGCCACGTAGACGAAGCCCGACCAGGTGGCGACGTAGGTGAAGTCGCTGACCCAGAGCGTGTTCGGCGCCGGC
>CAIPBN010000790.1 GCA_903863315.1 uncultured Verrucomicrobiota bacterium
AGGGCCATAAAACAGGCGGCAATACTCGTCGAGCACGGCGTCCACGTCTTGGGCCGAGTCCCATAGGAAGCGCGATTGCACGTAAAGTGTGATGTGCTCCAGCGCGGGCGCACGCCATTTGCCACCGACCTGGCTTTGCTCGCCGGTGTCGCCGAGCGACAGGCCCTTGAGCGCCTGCAAATCGCGTGCGGCCCCGCGCGGATGTAGCACGGGATACGCGATGGGTTCGCCCTCGCCCCAGATGTGGTAGCGGTTGTTTTCGAGGCGGAGAATGTTGCCCGGCGCGATTTTCGCCTGCCACCGCTGGAGGCGCGCCAGGTAATCCGACCAGTGCTCCGGGTCGGTCATCTTGGGCCGGCCACAGTTGGAAATCCACACGCCCAAATTTGGACTGAACTTTGCGATGTTGTTCGGCGGCTCGACGTAGCTCGTGTAAGCGCCGCAAGTGACGCGCTTGGCCGGATGGCTTTGGTAAATCTGCTGCGCCACGCGGTCGGCGAAGCCCCAGACCAGTTCCGATGCGGACTTGCCCGCGCACTGCTCGCACTGACAAGTCCGCAGCCCGTCCACGGGCCAGATGTCTGCGCTGGGGAGGTCGTAACTGTCGAAGAGAAAGCGAAGATAGCGCACGGTCTCCGCCTCCAGCCCGGCGGAGGAGAAGCACGGTGTGCCAGCCTCGCGGTGACCTGTGTCGCGCTTGCCGCCGAGGAGCGCGTAGTATTCCGGGTGCTTCGCCTTCATGGCCGGCTCGGACATCACCGGCACCATGCCGTGCGGGCCTTTGGCCGGGCCGAGGCGCTCGTTGCAAGAGTTCATGCCCAGCCGCCGCGCCCAGATGATGTCCTCGTAGTCGAAGCCGCTGAAGTTATACCATCCCCAGTCGCGCACCGGAAAGTCAGGCACCACGGTTTCTTTGAGCGACCGCACCACGAGACTGGTTTGCTTTGGCACCACTTCGCCGAGTTCGCCGGGCATGAACCAGCGCACGCCCAGATGCCGCAGCAGCGCATAGGTGGCGTTGAGCGAGCCGCCCGTGTCGTGGTTCCAGAACCCTGCTCTTCCCGTCGCGCCAGTCTTCCAGAGCGCGGGAAAATCCGCGCCGTAGCGCGCGGTCATCTGCGCGTTGAAGTCAGCGGGATTCCAAAACGCCTTGAAGCCAGATGCGAACGGAAAGCCCCAGGCTGTGTCGGTCTTGCCGACGGTGGCCTTGGTCCACTCCGCCTCGGCGCGCGGCATATCGTTGCGCTTCAGCGGCCACGGCATCTTGCCGGGGCTGAAGTCCCGGTCCTCGCCGATGAGCACCAGCCAATCCGGCCCCGAGGCGATGCGATACGCGCCGTCGCGCAGCCCCTCCGCCGTCACGCCGAGCCGGTCTGTCGCGGTGCTGCGGCCGATGTGTATCTTCACCCGCCCGGCGGTGGGCTGCGTGACAATTGGCAGCCGCGCGTCGCTCATCTTTTGGACAAAGTGTCGCAGTTCGAGCGCCGCCAGCGAGACCATGCGCGGGCGCGTTTCCGCGACGACGATTTCCGCCCGGGGAACTCCCTTGTCCACCAGCACCAAGTCGGCGGCAAGCAGAGCGCTCGACGAGGCGAGCAGCCACGCAACAAGGAGTGTGAGGAAGTTCTTCACAGTGGCTATTCCTTCTTGCCCTTCTTTTTCGCCGGCGGCGCGTCGCCCTTCGCCTTGCCGCCGTTGGGACTCAGCGTCTTCCACCAGTCAGGGCCGTCGGCCTCGACGGCGGCGTTGTGTTTGAGGAACTGCTCGCGGAGCGCGGCGAAGCGTTGCGGCTCGGCGGACTTGAGGTCGGTGGCTTCCTTGGGGTCGGTCTTGAGATTGTAGAGCTCGAACTCGGTCAGCTCAGCGTTCGCCAGAATCTTCCAGTCGTCCACGCGCATCGCGATTTTGGCGTTCGGGGCCATGTGCAGACGCCAGAAGAGCGGCTGCGGGCGCGCCACCTTCGTCGTCTTGCCGGTGAGCACGGGCAGCACGTCCACGCCGTCGAGCACGCGGTCGGTCGGCGGTTTCACGCCGGCGATGCCGAGCATGGTCGGAAACACATCGCTGCCGATGACGGGGACTTCGCTCGTCGTGCCGGCGGGAATTTTGCCGGGCCAGCGCGCGAGGCCCGGCACGCGGATGCCGCCCTCGTGCATCGAGCGTTTGCGGTCGCGCAAGCCGCCGCTCGAACCACGACCCGGCGACTTGATGCCGTCGCCTTCAGGGCCGTTGTCCGATGTGAAGAACACGAACGTGCTGTCCGTGAGCTTCTGTTCGTCGAGCGCCTTCATGAGCTGGCCGAACGCGAAATCCATCTGCGTGACGTTCGCGTGATGCTCGCGCTGCACGTCGTCGGCGAGGTCGGGGTAAAGTGCCTTGAACTTCGGGTCCGATTTGATCGGGTAGTGCGGCTCGTGGGTCCACACGGCGAGGAAGAACGGCTTGGCCGGGTCGCGCTTTTCTTTGAGCCACGTCACGGCTTCGCTGACGATGAGCGGTGCGGAGTAGCCTTCGAGCCGTCCGACCGGTTGGCCGTTGCGCACGAAGTTGCTCGGGTTCTCGTGCGTTGGTCCGGCGTTGTTCTGCGTTGCCATCCACCAGTCGTAGCCATGGTCGCCGGGCTGCGGCTGGGCGGGGTTGTTGAACAGGCCGTTCAAGTGCCATTTCCCGCTGTGGCAGGTCGCGTAGCCCGCGCCCTTGAGCAGCTTGGGCAAGGTGATTTCGCTCGTGCGCAGATGCACCGGCGCACCCTCGGCAATCCAGGTGTAAACGCCGTTCCGATGCGGCGTGCGCCCCGTGAGCAGCGCCGAGCGCGACGGGCTGCACACGGCGCTCGCCGAGTAACACTGCGTCAGCCGCACGCCCTGCTTCGCGAACGCATCAAGGTTCGGCGTTTTGATGATGGGATGGCCGAAGCACGCGAGGTCGCCGTAGCCGAGGTCGTCGGCGAGGAAAAGGATGAGATTGGGCTGGGCCGAATGCGATGAACAAGGAGCGGCCAAGGAAATGAAGGCCGTTAGCGCGAGCGACAGCAAGGATTTCATGATTTCCGATACGGTGGCAAAGCGGTAATCACGGGATTCCCTTTCCAAGTGACGATTTGCTCTTGGGAGCAGCACCCCCGGTCGAGGACCGTGCGCCGTGCCTTTTCAGTATATCGACGATTTGGGGCGTTGAGTTGGCCATCGCATAATCCAAAAGGAAGTCGTAGGGGCCGATGTGAATGACGTTGGTCTCGCTTAAAATGAATTTTCCGCCAACGGTGTTCACATCGGCTTTTGCGCGGCAAAGTATCTCAACAATTTCGGGCTGACAGGCCATGATAGCGTTTTGCAAAGGGGAGATAAACCCTGCGTCTGGCCGTTCCGTCATCGCGTTAACCGGCGCACCCAGCTTCAAGAACAACTCAACGAGTTCCTTCTCGCCGAGCAAAGCAGCGATGCCCAAAGGCGTGGCGTTCGCCTGGAGGTGCTTTGGCCCCTTCTCTACCTGAAGCAGCTTCGGATTTGCCAAGACCAATACTTTGGCAACGCCGGTCTTGCGCAACCAAAGCGCGGACTTTAAGTCGAGCGGATGCCCCGACTCCAGGGTGGCTTCAATCAGACCCGCATACTGGTTGGTGTTCTCAACCGCCATTTGCAGCGGGGTGTTGCCCCAGTTGTCGCGGATGCTCAGGTCTGCCCCGTTCCGGATGAGGAGGCTGGCAATCGCCTTGTCCGAGGTCAGATGCAGCGGAGTGAAGCCATTGTAAGCCTTTGCGTTCAGGTCCGCCTTCGCCTCCACGAGCCAGCGCGTGACCTCGAGGTGGTTAAACCGGGCTGCGTGATGCAGCGGCGTGCAGTCTTCCTCGTCTTTCGAGTTGATGAGTGTCTTGTCCGCCTTGAGCAAGGCGAGCGCCTTGGCTGGCTCTCCCTTATCCCAAAGTGCGTTGTGAACTTCACCGGCGGGCAAAGTGGGCGATGCGGCCAGCAGCAGCACCGCGCAGGCGAGGTTCAATAGCAGTTTCATGTGTAGAAGCCGGGCTTCAATCCACATACACAAATTCGTTGGCGTTGAGCAGCATGCGGCACAGGGAAAAGACGCCGTCGGTGCGGACAAGGTCACGCGCGGCGGCCAGTTCCGGCTGGCTGGGCGGTCGGGCAAAGGTGAGCTGGAAGGCGCGGGTGATTTGGGCGGCAGTGTCCGCCCCGGCCTCGCGCTCGACCCGCGTGGCGAAGTGGCGGGCCTGCTGGAGCATGAACTCGTTGTTCGAGAGCGCGAGGGCCTGGAGCGCGGTGGTGGTGGCGGTGCGCGCGGGCGTGAGGTTTGCGGGATTCGGGCAATCCAGCGTGGTCATGAACTGGTGCGGGGTGGTGCGCACGATGAAGCGGTAGATGCTGCGCCGCCACAGCTCTGGCGTGTCGGCGGTGATGTATTGGTACATGGGCGCGTAAGCCTCGGTGTATTTGAAGTCGCGCCAGCCGGGGCCGCCGCCGGCGAGGTTCAGTTTGCCGCTGACGGCGAGCACGGTGTCGCGGACGGACTCGGCGTCGAGACGGCGGGGGTTTTGACGCCAGAGCAAACGGTTCGAGGCGTCGAGGCGTTGGGTGAGGGAAGTATTCAGTTTCCATTGTTCAGTGTTCCGTTGGGAACCGGCGTTTCGTGCCGCCCCGGTGCTTCGACCACTGGCTTCTAAATACTGACCACTGAACGCTGAATGCTGCCGGTAAACCGCGCTCGTGCAAATGAGCCGGTGCATCGCCTTCAGCGACCAACCGCGCGCCAGAAACTCCTCCGCCAGCCAGTCGAGCAGTTCGGGGTGCGAGGGCAGGCCACCGCCTTTGCCGAAGTCGCTGGGCGTGTCCACGAGGCCGACGCCGAAGTGGTGGTGCCAGAGGCGATTCACCAGCACGCGGCGCGTGAGCGGGTTGGCGGGATGGGCAATCCACTCGACCAAGGCGAGACGGCGCTCGCCCTCAGTCTTAGCGCGGGCGAAGTCGGCGGTGGTGTGCTTCACGCAGGCGAGGACGCCGGGCGCTACTTCCTCCTGCGCATCTTCGGGATTGCCGCGCCGCAGCACCTTCACTACCGGCGGATCGCTGCTGGTGACGGCGTAAACCTTCTCGCCTTCCGTCTTCGCGGCGAGCGTGGCGCTTAACTGTTTCTCCTCCGCTCGCAACGCCTCGATGCGCGCGCGGTCGGCGGCGGCGAGGCTTTGTGCTTTCACGGCCAGTGAGAGCTTCGCGTCGCCGAGGAAGAGCAGGTCGTTGCCGATCCCGTCGCCGCCGTCCGTGGCGACGAGCGTGAGCGTCTCTGCGGCGGTAGGAATCGCGATGTCCAAGCGGGCGGACTCGTCTTTGCGGAGCTTGAGCTTCTGGAAGAGCAACTCCTTCCCGGCGAACACGCTGAAGTCCGCGCGGGTCGCCGCAGCGGTCGGTCCCGCGCCGAAGCCGAGCTGTGCGGTGAAACGGAGCTTCGCGAAGCCGCTGCCCTTGCGAATCTCAGCGAGGTTGAAGGTGATGCCGGCGTTCGCGTGCAAGCCGAGGA
>CAIPBN010000791.1 GCA_903863315.1 uncultured Verrucomicrobiota bacterium
CCGCAGTCGAACTACCTCGCCCGCCTCGTCTTTCCGGAGCAGACGCGCGAGTTCTGCGTCGAGGTGGACCTCGTGGCCGAGATGTCCGTGCTCAACCCGTTCGACTTCTTCCTAGAGCCGCACGCCGAACAGTTCCCGTTCCGCTACGACAGCACGCTGGACCACGAGCTGGAGCCTTTTCAGCTCAAGTGTCCGCTCTCGCCCAAGTTTCAGGCCTACCTCGCCTCGGTGACGCGCGATGCGCTGGGTGAGAACATCACGTTACTGAACCGCCCCCACGCGCCGGTGCCGCACTCGGAAGTCGCCGAGGATGTCCACGCGCACGGGCACATGCCGGAGGTCGGCCAGCTACACCCGGACAAGCAAAAGGACACGCGCCCGCGCACGATTGATTTCCTCGTCGCCTTCAACCAGCGGCTTTGGAAGGACATCAAGTATCTCATCCGTCTGGAGCCGGGCGTGCAGAAGCCGGAGGAAACGCTCACGACCCTGAGCGGCTCGTGCCGCGACTCCGCGTGGTTGCTCGTGCAGCTTTTCCGTCACTGCGGCCTCGCGGCGCGTTTTGTGAGCGGCTACCTCATCCAGCTAAAGCCCGATGTGAAGTCGCTCGATGGCCCCAGCGGCGCGGAACACGACTTCACCGACCTGCATGCTTGGTGCGAAGTCTATCTGCCGGGTGCGGGCTGGATTGGCCTCGACCCGACCAGCGGCTTGCTCGCAGGCGAAGGCCACATCCCGCTCGCCGCCACGCCCGACCCGTCGTCCGCTGCGCCCATCAGCGGCGGGGTGGATGAGTGCAAGTGCGAGTTCAAGGTGGACATGAAGGTCACGCGCATCCACGAGTCGCCGCGCGTCACGAAGCCTTACACCGAGGAGCAATGGGCGGAGATTGCGAAGCTCGGCCACGCCGTGGATGCCGACCTCGTGAAACACGACGTGCGCCTCACGATGGGCGGCGAGCCGACGTTCGTGAGCATTGATGACATGGACGGCGCGGAGTGGAACATCGCCGCGCTCGGCCCGACGAAGCGTCCGCTGGCGGACGAACTCATCCGCCGACTGCAACGCCGCTTCGCCCCCGGCGCGCTGCTCCATTACGGCCAGGGCAAGGCGTATCCCGGGGAGTCCCTGCCGCGCTGGGCCTTCGCCTGCTATTGGCGGCGCGATGGCCAGCCCATCTGGGAAAACCCCGCGCTCATCGCCGACGAGAAGACGCAATACGGCCACACGACCGACCACTCTGCGCGCTTCATGACTGCGCTGGCGGAGCGCATCAAGGCCGACCCGCGGTGGATAATTCCCGGTTACGAAGATCCGTTCTACCATTTGTGGAAAGAACGTCGTCTGCCCGCGAACGTGGACCCGCACAAGGCCGACTTGAAGGACGAGGAGGAGCGCGCGCGGCTCGCAAAGGTGTTGGAGCGCGGGCTCGACCGCCTCGTCGGCCACGCACTGCCGGTGCAACGCGCCTGGCGAAACTGCTACCCGGTCTGGGCCAGCGGACCGTGGTTTCTGCGCGCCGAGAAACTCTTCTTGTTCCCCGGCGATTCGCCGATGGGCTTCCGCCTGCCGCTTGATTCGCTCCCTTGGGTGAGCCAGTCGGACTATCCCTACCTCAACGAACTTGACCCGACTGCGCCGCGCCAGCCACTGCCGGATCGCGCCGAATTCCGCCAGCGCTACCTGCAAGTCAACACGCCCGCCCGCAAGAAAGCCGCCGCACTCCGGCGTCGCGGCCAGACCGAGGAAGAGGCCCGCAAGGCCGAATTGCTCGACGACCCGACGCGTGAACCAGCCCGGGGCGAATCCGCCGCGTGGATTGTTCGCACCGCGCTCTGCGTTGAGCCCCGTGGCGGACGCTTGCACGTCTTCATGCCGCCCGTGGCG
>CAIPBN010000792.1 GCA_903863315.1 uncultured Verrucomicrobiota bacterium
ATGACGTGCTACAGTGCATGGAAGGCTCATGCTTCATTTCGATCTCAACTTCTTCCAATCATCAGTGTCCTCAAATCGACTCGTGACCATCGCCTCGCCTCGCTCTGCTAGAGCGCGTAAATCGTCGAAGTCGTCACCACGAACAGCACGCGCGACAATCGTCGCCATCTCAGACGGTTTGAGCGCGAGGCCGTAGTATTGTGTCCGCCGCCTGCCCGCTTCGGCCATGACTGTCTTTCTCGCAGGCAATCCGATGAACGTGATCCGCTGCTCGTGCAAGCGCGTGGGCTGCCTCTGTGCGTCGATGTCGATCACAAACGTCAGATTCAGCAGTCCGTCCCAGTCTCCAGCCTTGATGTAGTAGTCGACAATTGGCCGAATGGTCGAACCGTCCTGAATGGTCGTGAAATCATGACCGTAAATGCCTGATGGCGGAAGATTCGTGAGAAACGGCTTCTGTGCAACCAGCCAACTCTCGTATCGAGCCTGCGAGGACCGTATGTCTAACTCGTCTCTGGTCTCTCGGCAGCCAACGAGACAAGTCGCGACGAAAAGAAACACAAAGTATTGGATCGAGGGGTGGCGCATGAGCCTATCAACTCGGTTTACTGAGCCAGCTGGTTGTTCACTCATGACGCAAGTGGTTCGGACACTCGCTGAATTGCCATCGCCTTGCCCGTCGCGTCGTCCAGTTCGATGACCACGCCTTGGAGGAGCACGCGGTCGCGGGCCACGGTGAAGCGGCGGGGCTGGCTGGTGATGAAGCGTTCGATGATGGGCTGGATGTCGCGGCCCAGGCAGCTTTCGTGCGGGCCGGTGAAGCCCGCGTCGCACAGGAAGGCCGTGCCGCCGGGAAAGATTTGCTCGTCCGCCGTCTGCACATGCGTGTGCGTGCCCACCACCGCGCTGACCTGGCCGTCGAGCATCCGCGCGATGGCGATTTTCTCCGAGGTCGCCTCGGCGTGCATGTCCACGAAGATGAAGGGCGTGTGCTGGCGGAGCTGCGCCACCTCGGGGCGCACGCGGATGAATGGGTTGTCCAGCGGCGGCATGAAGGTGCGGCCTTGCAGGTTGATGACGGCCAGCAGACGCCCGTCCGGCAGGCGATGCGTGGTGCTGCCCTGACCGGGCGAGCCGGGCGGGTAGTTCAGCGGACGCACGAAGCGTGGCTCGTTGGTGAGCAGCACGGAGACTTCCTTCTGGTCCCAGAGATGGTCGCCGCTGGTGATGATGTCCACGCCGGCGGCGAAGAGGTCCGCCGCCGTCTCGGGCGTGATGCCAGAGCCACCGGCGGAGTTCTCGCCATTGGCGATGACGACGTCGAGACGGTGGCGCGCGCGGAGCACAGGCACCAGCTCGGCCACGGCCTTGCGTCCGGGCGAGCCGACCACATCGCCGATGAAGAGGATTTTCACGCGCGCGAGACTAGACTGCGAGGCGAGGCAGGCAAGCTTGCGCCAATGACTCGTAGGAGACGACGTGAGGAGTCTCTGATTTCCCCTCGAATCGAACGCCCAAAGACTTGGGACGGACAAGGATGAAGCAGGAGTGAAAAGTAATCTTTGTCCGCCTCAAATCTTTGGGTAGTTCTCAGAAGAGTGAGACTCCTCACGTCGTCTCCTACGAGTCGTTGGGCGG
>CAIPBN010000793.1 GCA_903863315.1 uncultured Verrucomicrobiota bacterium
CAAGCCGCGCGCCTTCGCCGTGCATTACGCCTGTCATCCCGTCGCGCTCATGGGCGCGGGCGTGGTGTCGCGCGATTACCCCGGTGCGATGGTGGACCACCTCGAGCGGGAGCTCGGCGCGGACTGCATGGCGATGTTTCTCCAAGGCGCGTCGGGCGACCTCGACCCTTACGACCTCAGCAGCCTGCGCGGCGAGAATCGGTTCAACATCGTGAAGCAGGCGGGCGTCTCGCTGGCCAAGGCGGCGCTCCAACTCGCTTCGGGTTTGAAAGCCCGGACTGCGGGCGCGGAGCCCGGCCTTCAGGTGAAGGAAAGCCTGCTCACCATTCCGCACCGGCACGGCCCGCAGAGCACCGAGGTGGGCTTGCTCACGGTGGTCATCCAGCGCGACCTCGCGCTCGTGGCCATCCCGGGCGAGCCGTTCATCCAGCACCAGCTTGATCTGACGGCGAAGTCGCCCGTCCCGAACGCCTTCATCCTGGGACTTGCCTATCATGGCCGGGGCACGCCGTTCACCGTTTACATTCCCACGGCGCAGGCCGTGAAAGAAGGCGGCTACGGCGCGGCGGAGTGCAGCTTCCTCGCGGCCGATGCCGGGGAGCGAATGGTGAAGGAGTCGCTGGCCCGGATGCGCGAACTGCTGGGTCAACCAGCCGGGGCCAGATAATCTCGGGAGCAACGCTTCACCCTGCGAGCCGGCGCGGTCAGTTCAACCCCATGGCTGCGGGTTTCAGCAGCATGCCCAGCGGGACTTCCGGCTCGCCGACCGTCATCAGCCGGTCGGTCAAGTCATTGAGCGCCAGACGCGTTTCGTGGAAGCGCTCGGACAGGGTGGCGAACACGTCGCTGAGCTCATACTGGCGGGCCAGCCGATGATCGCTGGCGGCGCGGAAGTTCGCCTGCCCGAGCGATTCGTAATAGCCCAGATCGGGGAAGCCTTTGCGCTCTGCCCGCGCGCGGATGCGTTCGGGGAACACGCCGGACAGGAAGAGCGTGTGGTTGCCGATGTGGGTGCGGATGAGGAAGCGGGTTTGATCATCCGCTGTTTGCAAGGCGGCGAGCATCTCGAAGAAGTAATTCAACGGCTCCGCCTGCCCGGGCACATGCAGCCGGGTCCGCTCCGTTTCCGAGAATTGCGCAAGCACCTCGGCCACGTAGTCCGTCACCGCGCGCTCGTCGATGCCTGCGCGCCGCAAGACCTGCCGCACCAGCACGTAGAAGTAGAGCCGGGCGGAAACCCGCAGGCAGCCACGGTGTTCGAGCAGCGCGCGGAACAGCTTGTCGTCATCGAGAATCAGATCCCGGGTGTTCTCGTCGGCCAGCAGGCGCACCAGACAGGCGGCATCGCCAACGGCGCGGCCGAGGGTGGCGACGATGAAATCCACATCCTCGGCGGTGAACTGAACCCGGCAATTTGGCTGGATCACTCTCATGCGATGACTGTTGGTTATATCGACGGAACCTGGCGTTGGTTCCATACCCAGTTCTCCGTAGCAGCTTTGGTTCCAGTCCCTGAAGCGGTGGCTTCAGACCCGTGCAGTGACAGGCGCGCGTTGCGTTTTTCTCAGCGTGGGCAAAAATGAACCGTTGTGAAACATATCCACCTTGTCTGGCTGGGGCTGGTCACCTTGATCTGCCCGGCCGTGGTGAGCGCGGTGGATCCGCTCATCGGCCGGCCCGCCCCGGAATGGCAGCTCACGAACTGGCTCAACTCCTCCCCGCTGGCACTCAAAGACCTGCGCGGCCAGGTGGTGCTGGTGCGGTGGTGGACCGCGCCGCAGTGCGAGTTTTGCCGGGTGACGGCTCCGGCCCTGAACGAGTTTCACGCCGACTTTGCGGCCAAGGGGCTGCGCGTAATCGGCATCTACCATCACAAGCTGCCCACGCCGCTGGAGCCAGCGCACGTGGCCGGGCAGGCGGCTGAGTTGGGGTTCAAGTTTCCGGTGGCGGTGGATCCTGGCTGGCGCACGTTGCGGCGTTGGTGGCTCGACGGGCACGAGCGGGATTTCACCAGTGTCAGCTTCCTGCTCGATCGGCGCGGTGTCATCCGCCACCTCCACCCGGGCGGCCAGTATGTGAAGGGCGATGCGGACCACGCCGCGCTGAAGGCGAAGATCGTGGAACTGCTCGCGGAGAAGTGAGCCGCCGCACCGTTGGCTTGCGTCACGGCGTCGGGCGCGCTTGAATCTCGGACCACGCGCCATGCCCTACCTGACCTTCAGCCATATCACCAAGCGCTTCCCGGGCGTGCTCGCGCTGGATGACGTGAGCTTCACGGTCGAGCGCGGCGAGTGCCACGCGCTCATGGGCGAGAACGGCGCGGGCAAGAGCACCCTGGGCAAAATCCTCGCCGGGGTGCATCTGGCCGATGGCGGGGAAATCCGGGTGGACGGAGACGTCATCCAGCCCACGGACCCGAATAGCGCGCGGCAACTGGGCATCGCGATGGTGCATCAGGAGCTGGCGTTTTGTCCCAACCTCACCATCGCTGAAAACCTTTGCCTCGGTGACTTGCCGAAGCGTTTTGGCGTGGTGAGTCGGGTCAAGATGCGGGAGCAGGCGCGCGCGATGCTCAAGGAGATCGAGTGTGACCTCGACGTGGACGTGCCCATCAGCCGGCTCAGCACCGCGCAGGAGCAGCTCGTGCAGATCGCGGGCGCGGTCGGCACCGGGGCCCGCATCATCGTGATGGATGAGCCCACCAGCTCCCTGTCCGTGGCCGAGAGCGAGCATCTCTTCAAGCTGCTGGGCCAGCTCAAGCAGCGGGAGATCACCGTCATCTACGTGTCCCATCGCATGGAGGAGATCTTCAAGCTGTGCGACACCATCACCGTGCTGCGGGATGGCAGGCATGTGGCGACCGAGCGGATCGCCCGCACCAACCACGACCGTGTGGTCCACCAGATGGTGGGCCGCGAGGTGGAGTTCAAGACGCCTCATCACGTGGCGCTCGAATTGGGCGGACCGGTGCTCCAGGTCGAGAAGCTGACTTCGCCGGGCAAGTTCAAGGACGTCACCTTCACCATTCGCAGCGGCGAGGTGGTCGGTCTGGCGGGTCTGGTGGGGGCCGGCCGTTCGGAGATTGCGCAGGCGATCTTCGGTCTCGACCCGCGCGTGACGGGAGAGGTGAGTGTCTGCGGGGAGCCGGTCCCACTGCGTTCCGTGCCGCAGATGATGGCGGCCGGGGTCGGGATGCTGCCCGAGGATCGCAAGCGGCAGGGCCTGGTGCTCTCGATGAACTGCCGGGAAAACGCCTCCCTCGCCGCCTTGGACCGGATGGCCTGGCCGCTGGGTGTCATCAAGCGCAGCGATGAACGGGCCATCACCCACAACTTCCTCACGCGGCTCAAGACCCGGATGGTGAGTGGCGAGTCGCCGGTGGCCACGCTCAGCGGCGGCAACCAGCAGAAGGTGGCGCTGGCCAAGTGGCTGGCCCGCGATTGCCGGGTGCTCATGGTGGACGAGCCGACCCGCGGCGTGGACGTCGGGGCCAAGGCCGAGATCCATGGCATCCTCGATGAGCTGGCGCGGGCGAAGATGGGCATGCTGGTCATTTCCTCCGAGCTGCCGGAGCTCATCAACCTCTGCCGCCGCATCCTCGTGGTGCGTAACGGCCGCCTGGTCGGCGAGCTGGAGCGGGACCAGTTTTCCCAAACCGTCCTGCTCCGGATGATGGCCGGGGTCACGGTTCCCACGACCTAGAGGATCCCGCCTTCGGGCAATCGCAGCTTGCGGCTGGGCTGGCTTGTTCCTTAGCCTTCCGGCATGGCCAAAGTGATGCTGGTGGAAGATGACCTGCTCACGATTCAGATCGTGAGCGAAATCCTCCGCGCCGAGGGCCACGAGGTGGTTCCCTTCAACGATGGCACCTCGGCCTTGGACGCCATGGAAAGCCTGGCCCCGGAGATTGTGATCACCGATCTCAACCTCGGCCGGACCGGGCCCAATGGCATGGATGTGCTCAAGCGCGCGCGAGCCCTGACCCCGCCCGCCATCGTGCTGGTCATCACGGGCTTTGGCTCGTTCGAGATCGCCGTGGAGGCCACCAAGCTCGGGGCCTTGGACTACCTCCAGAAGCCCTTCAAGGCCGTCGAGCTGCGGCTCAAGCTGTGGAAGGCGCTCTCCCACAGCGCCGTCGTCTCCGAGAACGCCTTCCTGCGCAAGGAGCTGAAAAAGAAATACCAGCTCAACCACATCGTCGGCAGTTCGGCCATCATGCAGCAGGTGTTCCGCATGGTGGAGCGCGTGGCGGACACCGAAAGCACCGTCCTCCTGCGCGGCGAGAGCGGCACGGGCAAGGAGCTCATCGCCAAGGCCCTGCATTTCAACAGCCGGCGCGGCGCGGCGCCCTTTGTGCCGATCAATTGCAGCGCGCTGCCCGAGCATCTGCTGGAGTCCGAGCTGTTCGGCCACCGCAAGGGCGCCTTCACCGGGGCCATCGCGGACAAGAAGGGCCTGTTCCAGGAGGCCGAGGGCGGCACGATCTTCCTGGATGAAATCGGCTCCATGTCCGGCGTGCTGCAAAGCCGGCTGCTGCGCGTCCTGCAGGAGCGCGAGGTCCGGGCGGTGGGCGACAACGTGTCCGTCTATGTGAACGTGCGGGTCATCGCCGCGACCAACGAGCCGCTGGAGAAGCGCATCAAGGAGGGCGGGTTCCGCGAGGATCTTTACTACCGGCTCAACGTCATCTCCATCCAGATGCCCGCGCTGCGGGAGCGCCGGGACGACCTGCCCCTGCTCGTCGCGCACTTCCTCCGCGTCAAGGCCGCCGACCGCCAACTGCCGCCTTTCAGCATCAGCCGCCGCGCCCTGGAGGCGCTGCAGGCACACGACTGGCCGGGCAATGTGCGGGAGCTGGAGAACGCCATCGAGCGGGCCAGCGCGTTGTGCGAGCGCGGGTTCATCCAACTGGCCGATCTGCCGCCGAACCTTCTGTCCTTGGGCCCTGCCTCTGCCTCCGACACGGAAGCGGCGCTGGCCCCGACCGGGGACACGACCGTGCTGACTCAGGGGTCCGCCATCGCTTCGGGCGTGGCTACGGGTGCGCCCGCTTCAGGCGGGTTCAACCCGCCCGTCGGTCCGCTCAAGGACTTCCTGCGAGATCAGGAGGCCGCCTTCATCCAGAAGGCCATCGCGCAAGCCGGCGGAGACAAGGAGCAGGCGGCCAAGACTTTGGGCGTCAGCCTCGCCACGCTTTACCGCAAGCTCGCGGAGGGCGAATGAAGTCCCGCGTGATTCACATGCTGGTGATCAGCTTCCCATTCTGGCGGCGTGCCCTGGTCGTGGCGTGGCTGGGGCTTGGGTTGGGGATGATTGCCCCCGCGCAGGCGGAAGCGCCCACGCCCATCCCCGGAGGTTTCACCCTAGCTGTGCTGCCCGACACGCAGATCTACACGTGGAAACATCCGGACACCTACCCGGCGCAGACCAAGTGGATCGCAGATAACGTCCAGCGCTACAACATCCCCTACGTGCTCCACGTCGGTGACATCACCCAGCACAACACCAACCACCAGTGGGAAATCGCCGCCCGGGCTCACGCGCTGCTGGACGCGAAAGTCCCCTGTGCCATCACCACCGGCAACCACGACCTGGGTCCCGAGGGCAAGGCGGCCACCCGTGAGACAGCGTTCGCCAAGTTCTTTCCCCTGGCCGCGTTCCAGAAATGGCCGACGTTCGGTGGCATCTACGACCAGGAGGCCGACCGCACGGACAACAGCTTTCATCGGTTCGAGGCCGGAGGGCGCAAGTGGCTCATCCTCGCGCTGGAATTTGGTCCGCGCGACGACGTGCTGCGCTGGGCCAATGAGGTGGTTGCCCGGCATCCCGATCGTTCGGTCATCCTCGTCACTCATGCTTATCTGCGGCCGGACAACATGCGTTTCAACCGCCACGCCTTCATCAAGGTCAAGGATCTGAAGGTGGACATGGGCATGGATCGCTACGGCCTGTCCAAGGCGGCCGGCGGCTACAACGACGGCGAGGACGTCTGGCAGAAACTGGTCTCGCAGCATGCGAACTTCGCCCTCGTGGTGAGCGGTCACGTTTGCTACACGGGCCGGCTCGACAGCGCAGGCAAGCATGGCAACAACGTCCATCAGATGGTCGTGGACTATCAGAACGGGAAGGATGGCGGCCAGGGCTACCTGCGCCTGCTCCAGTTCCATCCGGAGGGGCGCAAGGTTTCCGTGGTGGATTACTCTCCGTTGCTGGACGAGGTGAGTGACAAGAAGGGAACCACCTACGAGTTCACCATCGCGCCGCCGCCCGCCGCCGCCGGCAAGCCGTGAGTGACGCCGCCGCCGCGCGGGAAAGATTCGTTGACGACCGGCGCGGCATGGTTTGAATTGCCCTGCGCTAACCAACCTCTCCAAGCCATGAACCCAGTCCGCACCCGCCGCTCCGCCCTCACTCAACTCGCCGCCGGGGCGGCTGTCGCCTCGACCGCCGCCGCGCTCGCGGAGCGCCTCGCCGCCGCTGATGCCGCCGCGCAGGTGAAAATCAACCACTCCGCCTGCAAGTGGTGCTACTCCAAGATTCCGCTCGATGACCTGTGCGCGGCCGGCAAGCAGTTCGGCCTGCAATCCGTCGAGCTGCTCGACCCGCCGGACTTCGCCACCGTGAAGAAACACGGCCTGCACTGCGCCATGGTCAGCTTTCCGCAGAAGGACGGCATCGGCCGCATCGAGAAGGCCTTCAACCGCCTCGAACACCACGACACGCTCGTCGAGATTTACACCGAGCGCATCAAGCAGTGCGCGGACGCGGGCTTCAAGCAGCTCATCTGCTTCTCCGGCAACCGCGCCGGTCTGGACGACGAGACCGGCCTGAAGAACTGCGCCACCGGCTTGAAACGCATCCTCCCGCTGGCCGAGAAGCACGGCATCACGCTCGTGATGGAACTGCTCAACAGCCGCGTGAACCACAAGGACTACCAGTGCGACAAGTCCGCGTGGGGCGTCGCGCTCTGTCAGGCCATCGGCTCCGAGCGCTTCAAGCTGCTCTACGACATCTACCACATGCAGATCATGGAGGGCGACGTCATCGCCACCATCAAGGCGCGCCACCAGTATTTCGCGCACTACCACACGGGCGGCGTGCCCGGTCGCAACGAGATCGACGACACGCAGGAATTGAACTACCCGGCCATCATGCGCGCCATCCAGGCCACCGGCTACAAAGGCTACGTCGGTCAGGAGTTCATCCCCAAGCGCGAGGACAAGATCGCCTCGCTCAAGCAGGGCGTGCAGATTTGCACGGTGTGACCCACGTATCATCCCCATCATGAAAACCTCCCGCCGTTCCGTCCTCCAGACCGCCGCCTTGGCCGGCGTATCCGTGCTCACCGCCTCCAAAGTCCGCGCCGCCGAGGGCGGGGACTTCTATGTCGCCCGGAATGGGCGCATCAACCAGTCCTTCGTCACCTGGAACTTCCGCCCGCTGACCATTCCCGAGCTGGCCAAGCTCGCGGTGAAGTTCGGCGTGAAGTCCATCGAGCTGGTCGGGCCGGAGCATTGGCCGATGCTCAAGGAACTGGGCCTCAAGTGCGCCCTGGCCGGCAGCCATGGTTTTGCCAAGGGCTTCGCGCAGCCGGACCAGCATGCGGAGTGTCTCAAGGTGTTGGAGCAGCGCATCGAGCAGTGCGCCGCACAAGGTGTCCCGAGTGTCATCACCTTCTCCGGCTTCCGCAAGGGGCTGACGGTTGACGACGCCACCAAAAACACCATCGCCGGGCTCAAGAAAATCGCGCCCATCGCCGAGAAGCACAAAGTCACCGTCGCGCTGGAAATGCTCAACTCGAAGGTGAACGTCGAGATGAAGGGCCACCCGGATTACTTCTGCGACGACATGGATCTGAGCATCCGCATCCTCCAGGCCGTCGGCTCGCCCTATGTGAAGGTGCTCTTCGACATCTACCACGTGCAGATCATGCACGGCGACGTGATCACCCGGCTGCGCCAATACAAGGACTTCATCGCGCACTACCACACCGCCGGAAATCCGGGCCGCAACGAGATTGATGCCACGCAGGAGATCAATTACCCGCCCATCCTTGAAGCGATCCTCGAGACCGGCTATACCGGCTACGTCGCCCAGGAATTCATCCCCACCTGGGACGATCCCGTCCTTGCGCTCCGCCAGGCCGCGCAGCTTTGTGATATCTGATTCCCCCATTCTCA
>CAIPBN010000794.1 GCA_903863315.1 uncultured Verrucomicrobiota bacterium
GCCGCCCACGCTTCGTTGAAGAAGCCCGAAGTCACGATGCTTTCCCCCACTTGCGGGGCGGTTGCGCCCGGCGGGTTGTCGCCGGCTTTCACAATCGCCCAGTCGCCCAGACGGGGGAAGACCATGTAGCTGAAGCGCAGTTCCGCGTCGTGGTAGCTGTGGCCGCTGTTGAGCACCACGTAGCGGCCGGCGGCGCCGGGTAACGGATTGGGGCAGATGAGCTGCACGCCGTGGCTGGCCGCCGGGTGGCGTTCCACGCCCAGTTGCAGCGTGTCGCGCGTCCACTGGAGCGGGAGCTGTGGCAGCATCTGGCGGATCCAGCGGTTGCTGCCCGGGTCGCCGAAGAGGATGAGGTTCTTGTCGCGCACGTCGGCCTCCGTCACTTCAGCATCGTCTTTCACCGGCAGGTAGCCGCGATAGTGCCGCCGCCATTCGTCCGCGAAACGCCTCAGGCTGGCATCCGCCCACGCGCCCACCGCCGGGTTCCACGGCTTGCCCGTGCCCCGGACGCACAGGAACGGGCGCGCAAAGGCATCGTCGATGGGACCTTGAAGACCGGGGCGTTTACCAGACAGCGACACCGAAGTCATTGGACCGAGGCATTCCCATTGGCCGCTGCGTTTTTCGAAAACGAGGGAGTCCAGCCGGCCAACCGGCTGGGAGGGCAGGGGAACCTTCGTTCCGCCGACAGTGATGGCTTGGACCGTGGCCGTGAGCGCCGGTGCGTGCAGCGCAAACCGGGTGATGTTGCGCGGTTCCTTGATGGTGATCGCGCCGTCGTCGGCAGTGTGTGCCTCGACTTCGGCCCGCTGGTAATGCGCCCCGAGCCCCAGCACTTCAAACCAGTGGCAGCGGGCATACTTCAACGTCCAAGTCACGAAGCGAAGCTGCTTGGGGAACGGATTAACCCCTTTCGCCGCATGTGCCCCCAGCAGCCGGAGCTGCTCCTGATAAACCTTCGCCGTGATGCTGTGGCCCGCTCCGTGATCCACGAGGCCGACGAAGGGGATACCCTCCTTCGCAAACGCCTGCTCAATCAGCAAATGGGACGAGTAGTAAGCGTCTTTGTCCCCCATGGCCGCGACCACCGGCACCATGCCCGCGTTGGCCGTGTAATCAATCGCGTCCACGAGGTGCAGCATGGTCTTTTGCCAGGGCGTCAAGGGGTCCAGGCGCACGAAATGTTTCCACGGCGAATTGGCAAACTCGAACGTGTCCACCGGACCCGCCGCCGGCCCGATGGCGGCAAAGTGTCCGGGGCGCTTCAAGCCAAGCTGCCACGTCCCCACGCCGCCCAGCGAGCTGCCTCGCAGCACGATGCGCGAGCGGTCAATCCGGTGCTCGCGACACACCGCCTCGATGGCCTCGTCCACATCCTTCTCGCCTTCAAACCGGTAAGCGTTCTCGCCCAGCCGGCCCATGGGGTGCACTTCGATGAACTGGTTGCTGGAAGCTCCGGCGCTCCCCGTGTCGCCCATGTCATGCGTGGCGATAAACTGCAATTCTCCCAGCCCAGTGGCGCTGCGGCTGCCGTGCAGCACGACATCAAGGCGGCTGGGCTTGGCGGGGTCCAGGCCGGCGGGCACGACGATGCCGTAAGGCTGCACGGAGCCATCCACTGCGGAGCGGAAGCCGCGGACGCTGCGCCCCGGCTTGGCGGTCCACGGATGCTTTCCGGCAGCGAGGCTCTCAATCCGCTCCCGCGCGCGGCGCAGGCTCTTGGTCAACAGTTCGCGCTGCTTCTCATCCTGCACCGGTCCGAAGTCGATCGCCCAGACGACGCCCTTGAGAAAAATCTCCGCCTCCGCCAGACGGTCCGGGCTCACCGACAAGGCGGCCAGCCGGGCCTGAAGCGGCTGCACTTCGGCGCGCAGCGCCATCCGCTCCACCTCCGTAAGTGGACCTTTGGGGGCCTTGGTGGTGGAGGTTAGTTCAGCCGCGTGGAGGACGGCGACTTGCGCGGCCAGCGTGAGCCAGACACCCGTGCTTGCGGAGAATGACCGGCGGCTCGGCGAACGCGGTTCAAAGCGGCTCATGATGGGTGACATTTTTCAATCCAGCAGCCA
>CAIPBN010000795.1 GCA_903863315.1 uncultured Verrucomicrobiota bacterium
CTGAGAAAGAATCTTTTTCTGCTGCTCGTAGTCATGGCAGCAACCACCCGTGACCATGAGCACGCGCAGCGGCTTGGTGTCGGCGGCGCTGGCACGACTGGCGACGGCAAGCAAGAGGGTGATTGTGAAGCGGTGGATGAGGCGGTTGAGTTTCATGGTGCAGATTGGTGAGCTGAAAAATCGCGGAGCCGCCCGGTCAGCGCACCCAGGTTGCGGAGGCGGTCTCTTGGAAGGCCTTGCGGATGTCGGAGGCGTCGCCGTTCTGCATGCGGGCGCGTTGGATCATCAGGATGTAAATCGTGCCGGTCTCCGGGTCCGCCCAGCTCTGGGTGCCGTAGGCCCCGCCGTGGCCATAGGTGCCGGGCGCCAGCATGGCGGTGACGCCGGTGGGCTGCTTGACCACTTGGAAGCCGAAGCCCCAGCTCATGCCCTCGGTGAAGCCGGTCTTGATGTCGCCGGTTTGCGTGCTGGTAAGCTGCTGATGAGCAACGGCGGAGAGGAAGCGTTTGCCGTGGGCGGTGCCGCCGTTGAGCATCATCTGGTAAAACTTGGCGATGTCGCCGGCCGTGGAGTATAGCCCGCCGGCCGGAATGGCCGTGCGCCAACGGGCGGTGAGGGGCAGGCCCTTGAGGAAATAGTTGTCCACCTCGGCGAGGCCCTTGTTGTCAGGTCCGGGCTGGTAGGATTTGGCCACGCGGCGGGCCTGGCCTTCGCTGGGCCAGAAGGTCGTGTCCTTCATGCCCAACGGCTGGAAGAGGCGGGTGGCGAGAAAGTCCGCGAAGTTTTGTCCCGAGACGACTTCGACAATACGGCCCAGGGTGTTGATGCTAGGATTGCTGTATTGCCATTTGCTGCCGGGTTCGAAGGACAACGGCTGGAGAGCGTAGGCCAAGGTGCGTTCGCCCAGCATCAGATCGCGGCCGGTTTCCGGCACGTCGCTGTTCAGCCCGGCGGTGTGCGTGAGCAGGTCGCGCAGGGTGATGCGGCGGCCGGGTTTCTTGAGCACGGTGGCGTCGGGCGTCTTGGTGGCGAGCAGCATCTGGCCCTTGAACTCCGGCAGGAACTTTTCCACCGCATCGTCCACGGAGAGCTTGCCCTCGTCTTGCAGCATCAGCACCGCCACGCCGGTGATGGGCTTGGTCATCGAGGCGATCCAGAAGAGATCATCCGTGCGCATCGGCCGCTTGGTCTTGAGGTCCGCGTAGCCGACGGCATCCAAGGCAACGACTTTGCCGCCCTGCGCCACGAGGGTGACCGCTCCGGCGACGACTTGCCGGTCCACGAATTCCTGCATCCGGGCGGGGATGGCCTTGGCTTTGGCGGCGTCCGGCTGGGCGGCGGACAGAGCGACGGCGGCAAACGAAACAGCGGCAAAGCAGAGAAATTGGCGGCGATGCATGGCCGGAGAATAGGAAAGCACAGCGGCGAGGCCAGCCTGATTTCGGAGCACCGTGAGTCGGGACAATCCTGTCCCCGATGCAGATTTCCGCACCCCGTTCGGCCAGCGGCAAAGGGGACAGGAGTGTCCCCTCCACGGCTATTCCACCCGCGCCAGACCGGTGCCCTTGACGATCTCGCCGATCTGCCAGGCCTTGTGCTTCTGCGCGCGGATGAAGCGCAGCGCGGCATCGGCCTGCTCGGCCGCGACGATGGCGACCATGCCCACGCCCATGTTGAAGACCTGATACAATTCGGCCTCCTCCACCCCGCCGCGCTCCTTCAACAGCTCAAAAAGCGGCAGGCTGTCCCAGGTTCCCTTGCGGACCACGGCATCGCACTTGGCGGGAAGCACGCGGGGAAGATTGTCCACAAACCCGCCGCCCGTGATGTGCGCGAATGCCTTCACAGCGTTGGGCTTTCCAGTCCGGTTGAACTTCTTCAGCAACGCCTGCACGAGCGGGCCGTAGCTCACATGCACCTTGAGCAATTCTTCGCCCACGGTGTTGTGGAGATCCGGCACAAAGTCGCCGGGTTGCAGTTTGAGCTGCTCAAACAGAATCTTCCGCGCCAGCGAATAACCGTTGGTGTGCAGGCCGCTGGAAGCCATGCCGATGAGCACATCGCCCCGGCGGACGGTTTTCTGGCCGTTGAGCATGCGCGACTTCTCGACCACGCCGACGATGGTGCCGCTGACATCGTATTCGCCGGCCTGGTAAAAGCCCGGCATCTGCGCCGTCTCGCCGCCGATGAGCGTGCAGCCATTGGCCCGGCAGCCGCGCACGAAGCCGCGGATGATCTCCGTGAAGACCTGCGGCTCCAGCTTCCCGGTGCCGAGATAATCGAGGAAGAACAGCGGCTCCGCCCCGAGCACGGCGATGTCGTTTACGCAGTGGTTGACGAGGTCTTCGCCGATGGTGTCATGCCGGTTCATGGCGAAGGCGATCTTGAGCTTGGTGCCCACCCCATCGGCGGAGCTGACCAGCACGGGCTGGCGATGCTTCTTCACATCCAGGGCGAAGAGGCCGCCGAAGCCGCCCACCTTGCCCAGCACCTCGCGCCGGTGCGTGGAGGCGAGCAGTTGGGGCAGCGTGCCCTTGACCTTGTTGCCCAAATCAATGTCCACCCCGGCGGCGGCGTAAGCTTTTTGTTTCATGCGAGCGGCGCGCCGGACGAGGAAGACGGTTCCCACTCGGGCGCGTGGACGCGCATCTTTCGGAATCCCCCGGTCCACAGCAAGGCAAAGAATGACCGGTGGTTCGGGCAGGTTGACTCCGGCCGGAGAAGTGGCTACTTAGGACGCACTAATCACATTCCGGCTAACCAGCATGCACACGCACCCCTCCCCCTCTGAACACAGAGCCTTTACCCTGATCGAACTCCTCGTCGTCATCGCTATCATCGCCATTCTGGCGGGCATGCTTCTGCCGGCCTTGAGCAAAGCCAAACAGAAGGCCATGGCCACGCAGTGTCTTTCGAACCAAAAACAGCTGGGCCTAGCCTTTGCGCTCTATCCCGAGGACAACGATGACAGGCTGGTGAACAACTACGGCTGGGGTGGCCCAGGTTACGCCGCGGGCACCACCCCGACGCCGGATGCGAACGGCCGGTTCGAATTCAACTGGTGCACCGGCAACATGAAGACCGCCACGCATGCCAGCAACGAAACCTACGTCACCCTCGCGCAGTTCGGGAGATACGTGGGAGGCAGCGCCAAGGTTTTCGCCTGCGCCAAGCCGGAAAAAGCTCCCGGGTCCGCTTTCACACCTTTTCCCAAATATGCGCGGAATTTCTCGATGCCACAAAAAGTGGGATCCGCCGGCACCGGGCAGATCAAGTTTCGGCGGACGCAAGATTTTAGCAAACCGACGGACACCTTTGTGTTCATCGAAGAAGGCTTGGAGTCGCTCGACGACGGCGGCTGGTTCATGAGCGGCACCGCGTGGGGCAATGAGAAGCCGGCCACCTACCACTCCCGCAGCGGAGGACTCATTTACGCGGACAGCCACGCGGAATTGAAGAAATGGGACGCCGCCATTCCGACGACTAACGATTTCAATTGGCTGCTGTATAGGTATGACCCTTGAACAGGCTGAACAGCCGGCTGCCTGACGCCGTAATAATCACCCTTTTCCGGTCAGCCCAAGCCTTCTCGCCGCTGCGCCTGCGCCACTTTGACGTTCGTTTCGCCTGGCTTCCGCGGTTGAACCAGAGGGGCACGAGACAAGCAACAGACTGCCCCAGGGAAGCGCTGATTTGACCATAAACCAACACGAAGGAGCCGTCGGGGAGCCGGGGTTTTGGTCCGTGTTGGTTCGTAGTTGCAAGAATTTCTTAGCGTTTCCTTGGAGGCGGTGGCCTTCCGGTATGGACCCCTGACGCTCGGATTGACTCCCGGGGGAATTTGCCTTATGGACAGGCAGTCACCGTCCACATCCTCACATGAGCTCCCATCTCTCGGCACCCACTCGTTCTGACCGGTTTGATGCGCAGGCAAAGGGCTTCACCCTCATCGAGCTTCTTGTCGTCATCGCCATCATCGCCATCCTTGCGGGCATGCTCCTGCCCGCGCTGGCCAAAGCCAAGCAGAAGACCCAGGGCACCACCTGCGCCAACAGCATGAAGCAGATGGCGCTGGTGTTTAATCTCTATCATGGCGATTTCGACGGGAAGTTGGTCATGCGCAACCGTTGGGGCGGGGTGAACATGACTTCCGCCGCCACCGGTTCGCCCGACAATTCGGATGGCGACAAGTTGCGGACCAATTCCACTGTCACCGCATACTTGAGCGGCAACATAAAGGTGTTCCTCTGTCCTGCGGACAAAAGCGTGGACCGGGCCAGCAATCTGCCTCGGGTGCGCAGCATTTCGATGAACCAAGCAATCGGTGGATTGGACGGGGCTGGCAACCTGACCACGGCTGGTGAATGGCAGGACTACAATTTGAACGGTGGCACCACCGGCACCAGCGTGCTGTTTCAGCGCTACGGTCGGGAATCGGACATGCAGAGCAAACCCGGAGGAGCCGAGAACCTCTTCACATTCGTGGATGAGCATCCCACCAGCATCAACGACGATGGATTTGCAGTGACGATCAAGACCAGCACCACGCCCACAGGCTATCTAGTGGACACCCCGGCCAACTATCATGTGTTTGCCAGCTCCTTTTCCTTTGCCGACGGCCATACGGAGATTCACCGCTGGCAGGAGGCGCGGTTCACCAGCCCGACCGTCTATCCCAACGGGCCTGTAGGATCGCAAACGTCCGTTGCAGATTCCCAATGGCTTTCTGATCGCGCCTCTGCGCTCAAGTAGGTTTGCCGTTTCTAGGTGTGTGCCAAAGCATCGATATTTATGAAGCAAACCGCCTTCGCCCTGCTGATTTCGCTTTGCTTGACCGGTGGATGCCGGAAGCCGAAGCCAGCCCAAGTAATTCCGCCGAATCCTGAGCCGGAGGTTCCAGTCACTGCCGCATCGTCAGCCGCCAGTCCCGCTGCGGCAGGAGCAGTCAAACCATCCGCTCCGCCCGTGAACATCCCGCTATTGGAGACAAGCGTGGAATTTTCCGACCTGAACGGCCTCGTGGCTGGCTATTACGAAAAGCACAAGCGCCTGCCGACAATTCCTGAGCTGACCAAAATGTATTACAAGCCCATCCCCGTTCCCCCGGGCTACAAGCTGGTCATCGATCCGCAGTCCAAGCAGGTCAAGGCCGTGCGCTAAAGACGCCGGGCACCCGCTCAGGCCGTAATGGCTTCGGCCACGCGCACGACCTGCACGGTTTCCCGCACGTCATGCACGCGGAGGATGCCCACGCCGTCCCGCACGGCCAGCGCCGCACACGCCAGCGCCCCGGGCAGGCGTTCCTCGGGCCGGGCCACACCCGTGAGCGCACCGAGGAAGGATTTGCGCGAGACCCCCAGCAGCAACGGCCGGCCATGGCTGCGAAACTGGCGCAGCGCCGCGAGGAGTTGCACGTTATGCGCCACAGTTTTGCCAAAGCCGATCCCCGGGTCCAACACCACTTGCTCCGGTGCCACGCCCGCTGCGCGCAACCGTGCCAGCCGGTCGGTGAAAAAGGCGTCCACCTCCGCCACCACGTCGGTGTAACTGGGCTGTGCCTGCATGGTCTGCGGCGTGCCTTGCATGTGCATGGCCACATAGCCGGCGTTGAATTCCCGCACACATTCCCACATCGCGACATCCTCGCGGTTCGCGGCGATGTCGTTCACGAGGCTGGCTCCGGCAGCCAGCGCGGCACGGGCGACCTCAGGTTTTTGCGTGTCGATGGACAGCGGCACCTGGCAGCGTTTCACGAGCGCGGTGATGACCGGCACCACCCGTCGAATCTCCTCCTCCGCAGACACCATCGCCGCGCCCGGACGCGTTGACTCGCCCCCCACGTCAATCAGGTCCGCTCCAGCCGCCACCATGGCCTGGGCGTGGGCCAGGGCGGCGGGCAGGGAGACGAACTGACCGCCGTCGGAAAAGGAATCCGGCGTCACGTTCAGCACGCCCATCACGAGCGTGGGACGGGGAAAGTGAAATTCAAAACGACCGGCACGCCAGAGCATGGCGGCAGTTCAGCAGAACGCGCCGGTTCTGTCAGGCGTGATGCGGCGCGCTGAGGGCAGCGCGTTGCCTCGAATTAAAAGACGACGAAGCGGACGCGCTGAGTTGGGCGCACAGGCAACGTGGACTCACAGCTAAAAGACGCCGGACAAACCGGCCCGACGAACAGACAGGCTCGGTTTCACGAAGGGGCGTGAAGCGCTTTCACTCTCCCAGCGGGCCGGGGGTGAGGGAGGAAGGCTGCTTGCGCTGATGCGGTGAGGGGCAGCTCAAGAAGCTCGTTGCCGCTCTCCCTCACCCCGGCCCTCTCCCGCTGGGAGAGGGAGGGCGTCCGACCGCGTCTCTTGGAGGAGTTACCAAGCCTGTCGCAGGATGAGCCAGAGCATATTCAACAGGCACGAGATGGCGAACACGAGCACGGGCGAGAATCCGAGCACCCCGAGGAGCCGAATGGGGCGGGACAAGGTGGGCCAGACTGACAAAGTCATCACGAGACTCAGGAGGCCAATTAAGGCGGCGGAAATTGCGATCCAGGAGAAGAAGATGAGATTGGTTTCGGTGGGGTAGCTAAGGTTCGCCGGCCACAAAATCCCAAAGACAACGGGCAGGAAAATGTAGAAGGCCCATAGACAAATACTTATTGGGCTTAAAACGACTACAAGAAACTTGGGCCATCTTTTCATGCGCATGAAAGTCCGACACTCGGCTTAGTGCATCTCCACGTCGCACGAGCCGATGCCCTTGCGGTAGTAGTTGAACTGCACGTTCGGGTGGTCGGCGAGCAGGGACATGGGGACGGAGGCGTCCGCAATCCGGTTGGCAATCATGAACGCGGTGAGGCGCTGGCCAAACGGGTTGTCGTGACAGCCCGCGTGCCAGATGGAGACTTTCTCCGCCTGCCACGTCTCGACCGGGCCGACGGTGATGGCTTGTTTTGGCACGAGGGTCACATTGCCGCCGCCGCTGGTGCGCGCGTTCTGCGCGATGGTCACGGGGTGCAGGTCCACCACGCGCGTGGCGAGCTTGCGATATTCCGCCGGGGACGGGGGAGCGTCCTTGTATTTGCCCTTGCGGGGGAGCGGGTCGTTGAACGCCCAGTGTTTGATGTCGCCCTGGCCGCCTTGCATGACCACGCAACGCACGCCCGCGTTCCAA
>CAIPBN010000796.1 GCA_903863315.1 uncultured Verrucomicrobiota bacterium
CGATGCTTCGCGACGATGGACGCGAAGCCGGGATACATCTTGGCCTCTGGATTCGTGCGCGGCTCGGCGAGGACGTTGGCGGTCTGCATCACCATGTTCGGCTGGTGATTGCTGCCACGGCAGTCCATCGCGCGGATAATGGTAAGCTTATCCATCATCGCGGCCTGCTTGGGCAGATGCTCGCAAAGGTGAACGCCCGGAAGCTTCGTGGGAATGGTTTTGAACGGGCCGCGATAACCGGACGGCGCGTCCGGCTTCGGGTCCCACATGTCCACATGGCTGGGACCGCCGGCCATCCAGAGGAGAATGACGGCCTTGTTGCTGCCCATCGGACGGCCCGTGGCGGCGGCTTGTGCGCGGACGCGGAGTAGCTCCGGCAAGGTCAAGCCACCGAGGCCCGCGAGGCTGGCCTTGAGCATCGAGCGGCGGCTGGAAACGTTCAGCCCTTCGCGGACGCGCGGGTTCAGCGAAGTGAACGCGTGCCGATGCGTGCTGGCGTGGGCGAGGTCTGCTGACATGGTGCGAACGTAGGAAGGCCGACGCGACGGGTCAAAAGGGAATTCAGCAGGTCGGAGGAGCGCCGGTCTCCGGTTTCGGCCACGGCTCCTCCATCCTGCAAATCACATCTGTTGCCAACCAGCGGTGACACGTCAAACTCGCCGCATGATTCCGCGATTTTTCCGGAGCCACGGCACGGCGGTTTGCGTGTTGCTTGCTGCGAACCTCAGTTCGCTGGCTGCCGACGTGCCCAGCTTCAACCGCGACGTGCTGCCCATACTCTCGGACAACTGCTTCGCCTGCCACGGCCCGGACGCGAAACAGGCGAAGGGCGGCCTGCGCCTCGACCTCCACGACAGCGCGACCAAGCCGGCCAAGTCCGGCGAGGTGGCCGTCGTCCCCGGCAAGCCCGCCGCCAGCGCGCTGGTGAAGCGCATCGAGACCAAGGACGCCGACAAGCTGATGCCACCAGCAGACTCGCACAAGCAACTCACCTCCGCGCAAAAGGACGTGCTGAAGCGGTGGGTTACCGCCGGGGCGAAGTATGAAGCGCACTGGTCTTTCGTGCCGCCGGTCAAGGCTCCACCGCCGGCAGTCGCTGGAGCCAAGAGCGCGATTGACCGGTTCGTCCTTGCCCGGCTCGCGCAGGAGAAGTTGAAACCCTCGTCCGAGGCCGCGAAGCACACGCTGCTTCGCCGTGTCTCCTACGACCTCACCGGCTTGCCGCCGACAACGGCGGAGTTGGACGCCTTCCTCGCCGACCGTTCGCCTGATGCCTTCGATAAGGTCGTCGCCCGACTGCTGAAGTCCGAGCATTGCGGCGAGCGCATGGCGATGTGGTGGCTCGATGCCGCGCGCTATGCGGACACGGATGGTTATCAAGCCGATGCCACGCGTTCCAACTGGCCATGGCGCGACTGGGTCGTTGCCGCCTTCAACGCGAACATGAAGTTCGACCAGTTCACGCGCGAGCAGTTCGCCGGCGACCTTCTGCCTAACGCGACGCCTGAACAGCAGTTGGCGACGTGCTTCCACCGCAATCACATGACCAACGGCGAAGGCGGCCGTGACCCCGAGGAGTCGCGCGTGGACTACGTGATTGACCGCGTGAACACCGTCGGCACGGTTTGGCTCGGCCTCACGCTCAACTGCGTCCAGTGCCACGCGCACAAATACGAC
>CAIPBN010000797.1 GCA_903863315.1 uncultured Verrucomicrobiota bacterium
CACGAGCAGCCGACAGAGCTTCACGCTCATGTATTCCTGCGTGAAGGGCAGGTCCGCGAGGTGGCCGATGATGTCGTAGCCGTCCTGAATCGCGTTCGTGCCGGTGCGCGCGGGGAACGTGAGCTGATAGGAGCCAGGCGTGGCGTTCGCGTAGGTGCGCGTGGTCCACGGTGCGCCGAAGCGGGCGGGGACAAACTTGTTCGCGAAGATGCTGCGCGACGTGCCGTGGTAGTTCGTGCGGAAGATGAAGCCCCACGAGCCCGGGACGTTGCTGACCGTGTTGCCCGCCGTCGCCAGCAGCCGCGTGGCAAAAGGATTGGACACCTGGCCCGGCGCGACGAAATCCACTGTCCAGCCGGCCCACGCGTGCGACATGTCGGTGATGTCGGTCTGGTCGTAGCCGTTGTCCACCCCCATGCTGAACAGCTCCATGATTTCGCGGGAGAAGTTCTCATTGGGCACACGCCCGCCGTCACCGCGGCTGCCCACGGTGTCGAGGTAGATGATCATCGCCGGGCTTTCGCAACTGATGGTGAGCAGATCCTTGAACGTGACGGCGGGGTTCATCAGCGCGTTCCGCCACCGGGTGATTTCGCGATACTCCAACTCGGTTGCGACGCGGCTGCGCATGTTGAAGTCGCCGTAGTAAAGCTGAAAGTAGTCGAGCGATTTGGTGTATTGGGTGACGAAGTGGTTTTCCAGAAACTGCGTGAGCACTTCCAGCAACTGCCGGTCCGCCCCCACCGCGCGCAGCGAGAACCACGCGCGCAGGTCGCCAATCATCGCGGAGCCGGGACCGGTGCCATTGGTCAGCAGGACGGGCGTGGTGGGCGGGGCGAACTTGCCCTCGAAGAACGCGATGTTCGTGTGCTGGTTCTGCACCGTCTCCGTGACGGTCTCTGGCGCAAGCTGCTCGGTGATGTAGAGGTCAATGGAGTTGGTCTTGAAACGATCCAGCAGCGCGGGCGTGGGTCCGTAGGCGAGGCGGTTGAGCACCGTGGCGGTGACGAGCGCGTTCGAATCGAGCGGCGTGGTGTCGAGGCGGAAGAAGCGCGCGACGCTGGTGTTTGTGCCCGTCCACGAATAGCCGGTGACAAGGCCGCTGGTGTCCTCGGTGAAAGGGACTCCCAGATCGCTCGTGCTGAAAATCTTGAAGCTCTGCGCGGCGGGATACGGCATCCAACGCAGCACCTGCTGGCTTCCGTTCAGCGTGAAGTTTGTGATGCCCGGCGGCGGGGGCGGAGCGACCTGCGCGAGGGCGGACGGGGGCGTCGCGAGGGAAACCAAGACCGCACCGAGGAGCAAGGCACTGCGGGCACTCATAGGTCTGCGTCAACTTCAGCAGTGGACGAGTTGAGAGTAGCAAGACGAGGGCCGCTCTCAATACGGGAGATTGCTGACGGGCGGGCTTGTGGTGATGGCCGGACCACTGCCAGACTTGCGCCATGTTCACCTGCTTGGTGTGCCGCAGTTTGTGCATCGAAGCAACGCAGCTCGAAGCCATCAAGCTGGCCCACCGGCATGGCTTCGACACGGTCGAGGCGCGGGCGGATGAACTGGAGCGTCTGTCCGACTGCGAGCTGGGGCACCTGCTGGATGAAATGCAGGGAAAGGCCCTGCGATTCGGGCTGGCGGGGCTGCCCATCGACATGCGCCGCGATGCGCCGCGCTTTGCCGACGGGATGCAGCGGCTGCCAAGCCTGGCCCAAGTTCTCCAACGCTGCGGAGTGACGCGGCTGGGCGTCTCGATTGTTCCGGCCCACGACGAATTGCCCTACGCGGACAACTTCCGTCTGCACGTCACCCGCATCAGCGCCGTGGCCCGCGTGCTGGCTGACCACGGCGTCCGGTTCGGGCTGGAGTATTGCGCCACGCCAACCCTGCGGCACGGCAAGGCGCATGAGTTCATCCACTCGCTGCCGCAATTGCGCGAACTCATCGCCGCAGTCGGAGCTCCCAATGTCGGCGTCGTCCTCGACTCCTGGCACTGGTGGATCAGCGGCAGCGCGGCGGCCGAACTGGCCACGCTGCGGGCGGAGGAGATCGTCAGCGTGGATTTGGACGATGCGCCCGTCGGCATTGCCCGGGAAGTGCTGGGCGACCGGCAACGCGAGCTGCCCGGAACCACGGGCGTCATCAACCTCGCTGAATTTCTCGGAGCCCTGCGCCGCGTGGGCTATGAGGGACCGGTGCGGGCTGAACCGTTTGAGTTCACCGGCTGGCAGGCGGGGCGCGACGAAGTCTGCGCACGGACCAGCGCCGCACTGGCACAGACGTTGAAAGGCGCGGCCAAGACTGATGGCTGAGGAGCAAATCCCGGCACGAGGGCGTGGAAATCTCCTGTCCCAGCCGGCCACCCCTGCCCTACCCTCCCGGCATGTTGCTGCCTGCTGACTACCACATGCACACCCCGCTCTGCCGCCACGCGGTCGGCGAGCCGGTGGAATATGCCGCGCGCGCGGTGGCGGCGGGACTTTCAGAAATCGGCTTCAGCGACCACTCGCCGATGCGGCGCGACGACTTCGACAACTGGCGCATGTTCGCCAGCCAGCTCGACGAATACGTGGAGAAAGTCCGCCGCGCCCAGCGCGAGTTCCCGCAGCTCACCATCAAGCTCGCGCTGGAAGTGGACTACCTGCCCGGCCACGAGGAATGGATTCGCGAACTGGCGGCGCGGCATCCGTGGGATTACTTCATCGGCTCCGTCCACTATGTCTCCGATGCCTGGGATGTGGACAACCCCGAGAAGCTCTCACGCTGGAAGGAGCGCGACGCCTTCGAGGTGTGGTCGGTTTATTTCGAGCGGCTGACGATGGCGGCGGCGAGCGGACTCTTCCAAATCATCGGACACGCGGACCTGCCGAAGAAGTTCAAGTATTACCCCAATCGCGACTGCACCCGGCTCTTCCAGCGCTTCTTGAGCACGGCGAAGGCCAGTGGAGCGGCCATCGAGCTGAACACCGCCGGTCTTCGCAAAGACTGCCGCGAGATTTACCCCAGCCGGCACTTCCTCCAAGTCGCCTACCAAACCGGCGTTCCCATCACCTTTGGGTCGGATGCCCACGCACCGGGCGAAGTGGGCGCGGACTGGGACAAGGCGCTGCACCTTGCGACCGCAGTGGGCTACACCCATTGGTGTCGCTTCACGCAGCGCCGGTGCGAGGTCGTCCGATTGGCATAGGCTGCGCTGGCGCGGGATGACTTGCCGTGCTCGCAGTGCTTGCTAGCCAATTCGGCATTGAATCCCCTGCCCCGTTCTTCCAACCTTCACCGGTTCCAAACTGAACCGCTGGCCCCAAAAGCAACCCCTGCCATGCCCCTGCCGCTTACGCTCCTGAACTGGCTCGCGCCCGACCTGCTCGCGCGGTGGAACTGGCCCCCCGGGACGCCGGAGGTCGCCGTCAGC
>CAIPBN010000798.1 GCA_903863315.1 uncultured Verrucomicrobiota bacterium
CAACCCTATGAGGAAAACAAAGCCTTCGCGACCACCCCCGCCAGCCTGGCGCGCCGCCTCAAAAACCTCCAACACCAAGCCAAAGCCCTGAATCTCACCCTCGTTGCCGCCCAATAACTTACATGCTCTGTTATTCAGGAGTCAGTCAGGGTTCGAAGTGCTGTGGCATCTCTGTTGGCAGAAAGCGGCGTGCGTCGCTCCCTCTCCCAGCGGGAGAGGGCCGGGGTGAGGGAGAACGGCCACGGAATTCCGCAGGCTCCGTTGCCCCAAACTATTCCCGCAGTTGGTATAAGATATGTCAGCGGGCCGGGCGGCTCGCTTCGCGTTTCCGCAAGGTCTGCTCGCGGCGCTTCACTTCCCCACGCAGGAGTTCCTCGGCGGACCAGCCCTTGGCTTGGGCTGAGTCGGCCAGTTCAAACAGCTTCTCGGCCAGCTTCCGTTTTGTGGTGCCGGCCGCTGGCTTGGGCGTAGCCAGCAAAGCCGCCTTGCGTGCCTTCTTCACCAGCTTCTCCGCGCGGGCGAGGGCGGGGAGGTGCCGGGGGATGCCGTCCAGGGCGGAGGGGCGCGCGTGCTTGGTGCCGTGTTTCTCCGCTTTTTTGATTTGCTCCCAGTTGGCCCAGACTTCGTCCACGTCCTTGACCTTCACGTCGCCAAAGACATGCGGGTGACGGCGGATGAGCTTGTCGGTGATGCGCCGGGCGACTTGCTCGAAGTCGAATGCGCCGCGTTCGCGGGCGAGCTGGCAGTGGAAGACGACTTGCAGCAGGAGGTCGCCGAGCTCCTCGGCCATCTCGTGGTCGTCGCCGGCCTCAATGGCGTCCATCAGCTCATAGACTTCCTCGACGGCGTGGGTGCGGAGGCTCATGTGGTCCTGCTCGCGGTCCCACGGGCAGCCCTCCGGCGAGCGGAGCTTGGCCATGACGGCGAGGAGGTCGTTGAGGGCGGTTTTTCGCTTCATGGGAATTCTTCAGCCACGGATGGAAAATAGGCTAAAGGATCACGAGGTCATCCCGATGCACGACTTCCTCGCGGGGGAGCTGGCGGTCGGCGATTTGGACGGAGTGGAAGCGCGTGATGCCGCGGGCAAACTCGGTGCCGTCCTCGTCGCAGATGCGCACGACCTCGTCCTTCGAGAAATCGCCTTCGCAGCGGGTGATGCCGGGCGGCAGCAGGCTGCGGCCTTTCTCGCGCAAGGCCTTCTTCGCCCCGTCATCCACGAAGAGCGTGCCCTTGGGATGGTGGAAGAAGGCGATCCAGCGCTTGCGGCCGGGGAGCTTGTCGGTCTGCGGGATGAAGAGCGTGCCTTCCTCCGCGCCGCTGAGGATGTCCGCGAGCACGCTGGGCTTGCGTCCACCGGCGATCACGAGCGGGATGCCGGAGCGCGTGACAATCTTCGCGGCTTGAATCTTCGTCGCCATGCCGCCGACGGCCGTCGCGCTCAAGGTGCCGCCGGCCATGCCCTCGACGGAATCGTCAATGCGCTCGACCGTCGGGAGCAGCCGCGCGGCGGGCGTGCCGAAGCCTTCGATGACCCCATCCACCGTCGTGAGGATGACGAGCAAGTCGGCGGGCAAGAGCGAGGCGACGAGGGCGGAGAGCTTGTCGTTGTCGCCGAACTTCAGCTCAGTCCAGGAGACGGCGTCGTTCTCGTTGATGATGGGAATGACACCCCGGTCGAGGAGAGCGACGAGCGTGTTGCGGGCATTGAGGTGGCGCTCGTGGTGCTCCAGATCGTCATGCGTGAGGAGCACTTGCGCGACGTGCAGGCCGAACTTGGCGAAGAGGCCTTCGTAGGTCGTCATCAACCGCGACTGGCCGACGGCAGCGCACGCTTGCAGCTCCGCGAGCTCCCGGGGCCGGGTGGCGAAGCCGAGCACGCCCATCCCCGCACCCACCGCGCCGGAGGTGACGAGGACGACCTCGCGGCCGGTCTGCCGCAGCGCAGCGACCTGCGTGACGAGCTGCTCCATTTGCGCGAGGTCAGGCTGCTTCTGGCTGTCGGTGAGGACGCCGGTGCCGAGCTTAACGACGAGGCGTGAGATGTCTTTGAGGACCACGGAACGCACGGCGGACTTCGTAACAGAAGGGCAGGGGAGGGCGAAGCGGAAAGTGCGGTGCCCGGAGAAGCGGGAGGCGTGGCCCAGCGGGCCGCGCTCCAAGAAGCGGCTCAGGCAGTTGGCGTGGCGGCCGGGGCCGCCGCCGGGTTGCGGGCGGGTTTCTGGAAGGTTTCCTTCACCACGCGAAGCAGGTCTTGGCTGGTGAAGGGCTTTTGCAGGTAGGTCACGCCTAGCTCGCGGTTGCTGGGGCGGAAGTTGCCGCTGGTGCAGATGACCCGCAGGTCGGGCGCGACCGTGTGCAGGCGCTGGATCAGTTGATGGCCGTCCATGTGGGGCATCACCAGATCCGTCACCACCAAGTCCACGTGGGAGTCGGGGTGTTCGATGACCTCCAAGGCCTGCCGGCCGTTTGCGGCGGTGAGCACATGATAGCCGAATGAGGTGAGCACCATCTCGCTCATGGTCAGGAGCAGTTCCTCGTCGTCCACGATGAGCACGGTCTGGTCACCGCGCAAATCCTCGTCGGCCAGAACGTCCTCTTCGAGCGTTTTGCCGGGCGCGGGGAGATAGATGCGGACGGTGGTGCCCTGGCCGGGCGAGCTGGAAATGGCAAGGCTGCCGCCGTGGTTGGTGACGATGCCGTAGGCCCACGCGAGACCGAGGCCGCGATGACCGCGCTTGGTCGTGAAAAAGGGATCCACCACTTGCGGCAGGACATCCGCCGGGATGCCGGGGCCGGTGTCGTTGATTTCGATGCAAACGTAAGTGCCGGGCTGAAGCGTGACGCGCCCATCTTCCGTGGGTCGGCTGAGGTCACGGTTCTGCGTGGAGACAGAGAGCGTGCCCTCTGCGCCGACGGCCTCAACCGCGTTGTCGAGAATCTTCTCCAACGCCTGCGCCAGCTTGGCCTCGCTGAACGGCGCGGAGAACTGGCGGGTCTCTAGATTGACACGCCAGCTCACGCCGCCAGCGGCGCGGCCCTTGAACTGGTCCACGAGCTTGCGCACGAGTTGGTTCAAGTTTCCCGCCGCTTCGGGCTGCGCCTCTTGCTCCTCGCGGCTGAAAGTGGACAAATCAAACGCAACCTGTGCCGCGCGCTCGGCGGCTTTCTCAATCTGCTGCACCGAGCCTCGCCACTGGTGCTCCGGCGGCATCTGGCCGAGGACGTGCGTGGTGTGGCCTAGGATGCTGGTGAGAGCGTTGTTGAAATCCATCGCCACCGTGCGCGTGAGCTGGAGGGCGCAGAGGAGCTTCTGCTCGAGCATGAAAACCCTCGAGCCAGGTTCGGGCCGGGGTTCGGTATGCGTAACTGATTCCAGTGCCGGACTTGCGGGACTGGCCAGTTCGCTAGGCGACTGCTGCGGGGATGAAGGCTCGCCGGATTTCGCGGCGGATACGGCAGGTCGGGCGTGAATCTGGAAGATGAATTCCTTCTTCCCGTCCTGTTGCCATGGGCAGACATGGACGGAGAAGGCCACCAGGCCGCCCTTCGTTGTCTGCAGCTTGAGCGGGAAGGTGAAGGTGGACGCGCTCTCCAACTGCCGCAGAAACTGCTCGGCCGAGCAGCCGTTCTCGAAGGTCCACAGGCCGACAAGTCGTTTGGGTGGGTTGCCATCCCCGCCGCCGAAGACCGCGCGTGCGAAGGCGTTGGCCTGTTGGATCTCGCCCGTGATGCCCACGACCAAGACCGGCCACGACGCGGTCTCCAGTGGGAACCCGGCCGCCTTCGCATCCGCCTCGGCCTGGGGCCGGCGGAAAAACATATGAGTGAATCCTGTGCCTTTCACTTGCGCGCGTGTTTGTTGCGCAGAGAGCGAAACGCTTCGGGTAGCAGTTGGTCAACGGTGAATTCGCGGAACTTCGACGGACGCCGGCTGTCCGCGACGAACACACGCGCGTCCGGCGCGTATTCCGCGAGCAACTGCCGGCACGCGCCACACGGCGCGGTCTTCGCACTCGGCGCGACGATGGCGACAGCGGTGAAATCCTTATGCCCCTCGGTGAGCGCCTTGAAGAGGGCAATCCGCTCCGCGCAACACGTCAGTCCGTAGCTCACGCTCTCGACGTTCGCGCCGCGAATGACTTGCCCATCGCGGGTTAGCAGCGCCGCGCCGACGCGGAACTTCGAGTAAGGCGCGACCGCGCGGCGGCTGGCGCGCACTGCTTCGCGGAGGAGGGAACGCGGGTCAAGGTCTGCCATAGAGCCGGGCGAATTCTTCCAGCAATGCTGCCGTGTGGCGACTCGCCTCTTTGGCCGTTGCGAGCACTTCCTCATGCGAGAGCGGATGCGGGCTGAGTCCGGCGGCTTGGTTGCTGATGCACGACACTGCCGCGACGCGCAGGCCAAGATGCCGCGCCACGATGGCTTCCGGCACCGTGCTCATGCCCACCGCGTCCGCGCCGAGTTTGGCAAACGCGCGAATTTCCGCCGGTGTTTCGTAAGTCGGTCCCGAGAGCCCGAGATACACGCCGCGATGCCAGCGCACGCGGGCCGTCTTCGCCGCCTTGTCCAGCAAGCCGCCCAGCGCCGGGTCATAGACTTGGGAGAGGTCGAGGAAGCGCGGGAGGCCGGGAGGGCAGGGGCCGCGCAGCGGGTTCGTGCCCATGAAGTTGATGTGGTCCGTGAGCCGCATGAAGTCGCCGGGGCG
>CAIPBN010000799.1 GCA_903863315.1 uncultured Verrucomicrobiota bacterium
CGCCGGGCATTCACTCCGCGCGCTTCGCCACCTTGGACGCGGCCCAGGCAGGCAACAGCCCGGACAAGGACAACAATACGAAGCTGCTGCGGCTGCTGGCCGGGGTGCCGGCGGAAAAGCGCTCGGCCCGCTTTCGGTGCGCGCTGGCGCTGATGCCGGTGGGTGGCACGGCTGCGCCCGAAATTTTTGAGGGAACCTGCGAAGGACGCATTGACTTGGCGCCGCGCGGAGTGGGCGGCTTCGGCTACGACCCGCTGTTCATTCCGCTGGGGCGGGCGCAGTCCTTTGCCGAGTTGGGGGAGGAAGCGAAAAATCTCATCAGCCACCGTTCGCAGGCACTGGCGAAGCTGCGGGCGTGGCTCAACGGAGGAAGGTGAATTGGTGAGCAGTGACGAACGGCCGAACCTGCTTGGAGGCCGGACTCATCAAGCATTCCTCAGCTCTTACCCGCTTCAGCGGTCACCGCCACGGGCTTCTTCCACACATAGCGCAGCATGATCGCCCGCAGCGCAGCCGTGAGGGGAATAGCCAGCAGACCGCCAAGAATGCCGCCGATGAGCTTGGTGCCCGCCATCACGGAGATGATGATCGTGAGCGGGTGCAGTCCCACGCGGTTGCCCAGAATGCGCGGCGAATAGAAGAGCCCTTCCGCCGCCTGCACGAAGGCAAACACGCCCAGCACCGCCAGGATGTGGTGGCCGTCGCCGTATTGCACGCCGGCCAGGATGAGCGCGGCGCACAGGGTGATGATGGCCCCCACATAGGGCAGAATGCAGATGAGGGAGGCGATTGCGCCCAACAAGATCGCGTAGTCGAGCCGGGCAATCAACAGCCAGCCCAGACCCAGCAGCGTGCCGGAGCAGAGCGACACGAGGATCTGGCCGCGAAAGAAAACAATCACACAGTCGTTGATGGCCGAGAGCATGAACACGAGCTCCTCCTTGGCCCGGGACTCGCGGATGGGCAGGTAGTCGGTCCAGTTGCTTTGGATGCCGGTCTTTTCCAGCAGGAAGTAGAAGAGGTAAACCGGCACCAGCGCGAGGCCGACGGCGTAACTCAGCCATGAGGTAAAGTCGCCCAGATGATCCACCACCCAGCCGGAGACCAGCGGGACGACGTCCTTCAGCGCTTGCTGCACCTTAAGGCCCACTTCTTGGTCCCAGGCCTCCTTCGCCTTCTGCCCAAGAGGTGAGTCCGCCAGCCAGTCGCTGAACCGGACGCGGAACTTTTCGGCGTCCCCGGGCAGGTCGGTCACCAGTTTATTGGCCTGGACCACCAACTCGGGCACGACGGTGCCCAGCAACAACACCACCAGCGCGACTCCGATGAAGAAAACCATCAGAATGGCCCGGATGCGGGGAATCTTCATCCGCTGCTCGAGCAGGTCCACCACCGGGTCGAGCAGGCAGGCGACGATGGCGGCGATGGCCAGCGGCAGGATGAGCGAGGCCAGCTTGTTCAGCAGCAGACCAATGGCCCAGAAGGAGGCACCCACCGCACCCAGCAAGACCGCGACCGCAAGCGTGGTGACGGAGATCCAGATGACTTGCGCCTGTTTCTCGGAGGGCGGCGGAAAGTTCATACGCTGGGCAGAGTGTCGTTTGCCAATGGGCGATTGAAGCAGAAAATCAGCGTCGGCCTCAGCCTTGCCCGAGTTTGCGGGATTTCTCGCTGGCCGCACGCACGGCGTTCATCAGCGCCCCGCGCACGCCGCCCTTCTCCAGCTCATGCAGCCCCTCGATCGTCGTGCCGCCGGGACTCGTGACCATGTCCTTGAGCGCACCGGGGTGCTGGCCGGTCTCCAGCACCATCTTCGCCGCGCCGAGCAGAGTCTGCGCGGCGAGCTTCGTAGCCACATCGCGCGGCAGGCCGGCGGCCACCCCGCCGTCGCTGAGCGCCTCGATGATTTGATACGCGTAAGCCGGGCCGCTTCCGCTCAGGCCGGTCACGGCGTCGAGCAACGGTTCCTTCACCTGCATCGCCACGCCCACGGAGGCGAACAAGCGCTGCGCCAAGGCCGCATCCGCCGACGTGGCGTGCGTGCCGGTGGCGAAAGCGCTGGCCGACGCGCCGACCAAGGCCGGCGTGTTGGGCATCACGCGGATGACCCGGGCCTCCGGACCAAGGCCGGCTTCCAGCTTCGCCAACGGCACTCCGGCGGCAATGGAGATGAGCAGGTGCTTGGGCGTGAGATGATTGCGGATCTCCGACAACACACCGGGAACCTGATCGGGCTTCACCGCGAGAATGAGGATGTTGGCGGCCTTGCAAACGGCGAGGCTGGTGGGCATCGGCTTCACCCCGGTTTCCTCGTGGAAGGCCTTGCGCGCGGCCTCCATCACCTCGCTGGCCATCAGGTGCCGGGCACTGGTCAGACCGGCGGCGCAAAAGCCCCGGGCAAGGGCGGTCGCCATCTTGCCCGCGCCGAGAAAGCCAATCGTGAGTTCAGCAGCCATGCGGCGAGTGTCTAGCAGGAGCCGGGACGAGGCGGAAGGCTAATTCCGTGGCACCGGGCTGTTCTGGCTCATTTTGAGGCATCGGGGCAGGCCGTGGCTCCGCCCAACCATCGGACCGGCGATGTCCTGACCCCAAACCTCAAACGCACCAGCGAGTTGCTTGGTGAGAAGCGTGCCCGCCATTGCCTAAGCCCGGCACGGAAGTATCTGAACCCGTGACGAACGGCGGGGCATCTGGCAACGTCTGCCGCAAACACTGCTCCCATGGAACACACAATTAAAATCGCCCTCGTCGGCGCCGGCATGTTCGGCGGCGACGTCCACCTCCGCGCCTACGCCGACCTCCAGCGCTTCGGCATCGCCGGCCAGCTCGCCCGCGTCGGCCTCGACAAGTTCAACCGCGACCTCGCGCCGGTGAAGTTCGACCTCGTCGCCGTCGCCACGCGCTCGCAGAAGTCCGCCGAGAAGTCCGCCGCCGCGTTCAAGGAATGGACCGGCCATGCGCCCAAGTGCTACTTCGGCGACGAGCCGTGGCACGACATCCTCCGCGACTTCCCGGACCTCGACGTGCTCGCCGTCGCGACGCCGGATCATCTGCACACGCAGCCCATCCTCGCCGCGCTCGCGAAGGGCGTTCATGTGCTCACCGAGAAGCCCATGTGTCTCACCACGCACCAGGCCGACCAGATCATCGAGGCCGCCAGTGCCGCGAACCGCATCGTCGCCGTGGACATGCACAAGCGTTACGACCCCGACCACCTACGCATCCGCGACGACATCCAGAAACGCATCGGCGCGCCGCTCTACGGCACGGCGTTCCTCGAAGAGCCGCTGGAGGTAAGCACGAGCACCTTCAAGTGGGTCGAGTCGAGCGATCCCTTCAGCTACGTCGGCCCGCATTGGACGGACTTGATTTACTCCTACTACAAATCCAAGCCCGTCTCGCTCACCGCCGTGGGCCAGAAGAAGCGCCTCGTGCGCGACGGCATCAACGCCTACGACGCCGTGCAGGTGCGCGTGGATTTCGACAACGGCATGAGCATCAACTTCCACAACAACTGGATCACGCCGCCCGACTTCGAGGGGCCGGTGAACCAGGGCCACGAAATCGTCGGGGCCGACGGCAAGGTGGAGAGCGACCAGCAATACCGCGGCTTCCGCTGGTGGAATAAGGGCGGCGGCTCGCGCACGAGCAACAATCACTTCACCCGCGACGTGCTCCGCGCCGATGGCACCAAGGCCTACGTTGGCTACGGCGTGGATAGCCTCACCGTCGGCCTCGTGGCCATGTGCCGCGTGAAGTTCGCCGGCGAGACCCGCGACGCCGTGGCCAGCCTGTATCCGACCGCCGAGGAAGCCCGCATCACCTGCGCCATCGTGGA